>JAJDFU010000389.1 GCA_020528935.1 Saprospiraceae bacterium
GGCCCGTTCCTTTTTTCTGCCGGAATCGGGCCACAGTGTTCGTTTGGATGGCGGCCAGCGCCTCTCGGCCAGCACCACGCGGCCCGTTCCTTCCGTCCTTCCCGGGAGCGAAAGTGAGGCCTGGCTGGATGCCGAATCCCTGAGTTTCCCGCTACGGGTGCGGCACTGGCAGCCCGGCGATGTGTTTCAGCCCCTGGGCATGGAGGGGCGGCACCAGAAAGTCAAGGATTTTTTTACGAATCAAAAGCTGGACCGCTTCCAAAAAGAGCGCGTATGGCTGGTGGAAACCCGGGAGGGCCATATCTGCTGGATCGCAGGATTTCGCATCGATCACCGCTTCCGCCTGCATCCGAAAAGCCGCCAATGCATTGTTTTGAAAATGGAATGAGCTGTACATTTACCGGACAGTCAGCCGCCCGTGGATCGTTTTCCTGCTTTACCGGCTGCACCCTTTGCGAAAGCATACTAAAATTCCCGATCTGATGAAAACTTATCGAATAACATTCTGGGGGCTTCTATTTTTCCTTTTTTGGCACGCCCTCTCCGCACAGGATACCTTCTCCATCGTTGCGGTAGACAGCACCACCGGAGAAGTGGGCAGCGCCGGCGCTACCTGCCTGGATGTGAACCAGGAAGGTGTCAGCGCCGTGATCATCAGCGATCTGCTGCCCGGACGGGGCGCGATACACACGCAGTCTTTTTGGCTTGCCGGCAACCAGATCGCGGCCCGGCAGCGCATGGAGAGCGGCGAAAGCCCGTCCGAGATCCTCGACTGGCTACAGGCTAATGATGCAGGGGGGAATCCCCAATTGCGCCAATACGGCATAGCGGATCTCGCGGCGAACGGGGAGCCGCGATCGGATGCGTTTACCGGGGCCGAATGCTTTGATGTGAAAGGCCAGCGCGTAGGCCGCTATTACGCCATTCAGGGCAATATTTTGCTGACCGAGTCGGTACTGGACAGCATGGAGGCCCGTTTTCTGGCTTTGCCGGGCGAACCCCTGCCCGTTCGTCTGATGGCTGCCTTGCAGGGCGCCAACCTGCCCGGTGCGGACAAACGCTGCCTGGATGAAGGGGTTTCCTCCCGCTCGGCCTTTCTGCGAGTGGCCCGGCCCGGCGACTCCCCGCTCGATCCCTATCTCGACCTGCGGGTGGATTCCACCGCTTTGGGCGTGGAGCCCATTGACGAACTTCAAAAACAATTTGACCAGTGGCTGATCACCTCGGCGGCCCATCGTCCGGTCGAGAAATCCCCCTTGACGGTGGAACTCTTTCCCAATCCCACCAGCTCGGAATACCAGTTGCGAGCCAGCCGCAGGGTGCGGGGCGAGGCCGTGCTTTGGTCGGCCGAAGGCCGGGAGGTCGGGCGCTACCCCTTGCGCGGCCGAAAGCTGGTACTGGCCAGCCCGGCATCGCCGGGTTTGTATTGGATGGTCTTGTACGATGAGGCCGGGCGCATTCTGGCTACGCGAAAACTGGTAGTTAGCCCCTGAGCCCATGAAACTGGAGGTGGATCTGCAGGCTGGAATGGACGCATTGCGCTTTAAACACCAGAATGGCAAACGCTGGATCTTTGATTGCGTGCGGAAGAAGTGGTTGGTCTTGCAGCCCGAAGAACTGGTGCGCCAATTAGTCATCCAATACCTGATCCGGGAAAAAGGCTACCGGTTATCCCACCTGCAGGTAGAGCGGCGACTGGCCGGTCATTTTGCGGAAAAACGCTGCGACCTGCTCGCCTTTTCGCCCGATATGAAGCCCTTTCTGTTGGTGGAATGCAAAGCTCCATCCGTGCCCATAGGCGATGAGGGGTTTCGCCAGATCAGCAGTTACAATCTTTCCCTGAAGGTACCTTATTTCGTGCTTACGAACGGGGTGGCCACGTATTGCTGTGCCCTAGCATACGAACCGGCCCGCTGGAATTTTGTCGGGCAGATCCCACCGCATCCGGGGGCGGAAAACCGAGGCTGAGCGCTGTTGGCTTTTTTGCTATTTTCACCTGCAAAGCTCAGGCGATTATGAATACGGAACGCATATTGCTCACGGGGGCGGGAGGCCAGATCGGCACCGTACTCACCCGGGCCTTACGCGAAAAACACGGATCGGATCAGGTACTCCCCACAGATATTCGCCTGCCGGAAGAGCCGGAAGGAGCTTTCGAGAATATGGACGTGCTGGATCAGCAGCAGTTGCAAAGCACAGCCGGGCGCTTCAAACCCACCCAGATTTATCATCTGGCTGCTATTTTATCGGCCAAGGGCGAAAAAAATCCGCGGCGAGCCTGGGACATCAACATGCAGGGCCTGTTCAACGTTTTGGATCTGGCGCGCGAGTGGGAGGCCAAGGTGTTCTTTCCCAGTTCGATAGCCGTATTTGGCCGCTACAGTCCCAAGCAGCAGACGCCGCAGCATACGGTGCTGCAACCGGAAACGGTATACGGCATTTCCAAGGTTGCCGGCGAAAGCTGGTGCCAGTATTATTTTGAGAAGTACGGCCTGGATGTGCGCGCCCTGCGTTACCCGGGAATCATCGGGTATCAGTCCATGCCCGGCGGAGGCACCACTGATTATGCGGTGGAAATTTTTCACCAGGCGGTAGCAGGGAAGTCCTACGTCTGCTTTCTTCGAGCCGATACGCGCCTGCCCATGCTCTATATGCCCGATGCCATCCGGGCCACCCTGGAACTCATGGCGGCACCGGCTGAGCAAATTACTGTGCGCACCGGTTACAATCTGGCCGGTATGAGTTTTACGCCGGCCGAAGTTGCCCGGGAAATTCAGCGCCATCTCCCCGGCTTCGAGGTGCAGTACCGACCCGATTTTCGGCAGTCGATCGCCGACAGCTGGACGCAGAGCATTGACGACAGCCAGGCCCGGGCAGACTGGGGCTGGAAACCGGAATACGACCTGTCCAGCATGACGCAGGACATGCTCCGCCACCTGCGCGAGCGGGTGACCATCGGGTAGCGGCGAACGAACAGATTCGACCTTGATTAGAAAACCATAAAAGCAACCCATGTACGAAACTGTAGAACCTGCACTGGAGCGGGAAATTCAGGAGATCAAAGAAGCGGGATTGTATAAGAACGAGCGCATCATCGTGACCCCTCAGGGCGCCGAGATACGCACCGACCGCGGATTGGAGGTGCTCAACTTTTGTGCGAACAACTATTTGGGGCTTTCCTCGCACCCCAAGGTGATCGAGGCGGCAAAGGAAGCCATTGATACGCATGGCTTCGGCCTGTCGTCCGTGCGTTTCATATGCGGCACCCAGGACATTCACAAGGAGCTGGAAGAGAAGATCGCAGCCTTCCTGGGGATGGAGGACGCCATTCTGTATGCGGCGGCTTTTGATGCCAACGGCGGGTTATTCGAGCCTTTGCTCACTGCCGAGGATGCCGTGATCAGCGATGCCCTCAACCACGCTTCCATTATTGACGGCATTCGCCTGTGCAAGGCCCAGCGCTTCCGCTTTCAACACAACGATATGGCCGATCTGGAGGCCAGGCTGCGGGAAGCTCAGGGGGCTCGCCGGCGCATGATCGCCACCGATGGTGTGTTCAGCATGGACGGCACCATTGCCCAGCTGGACAAAATGTGCGATCTGGCCGAGCAATACGACGCTATGGTCATGATAGACGACTGCCATGCCACCGGCTTCCTGGGGCCCACCGGCCGGGGGACGCACGAGTTTAAAAACGTCATGGATCGCGTGGACATCATCACTGGCACCTTCGGCAAAGCCCTGGGTGGAGCCAGTGGTGGCTTTACGGCGGCCAAAAAAGAGATCGTGGATGTGCTTCGGCAGCGCTCCCGGCCCCTACCTTTTTTCCAATACCCTGGCACCGGCTATCGTGGGTGCTTCCATTGCGGTGGTGGATATGCTCAGCGAAAGCACCCACCTGCGCGACAAGCTGGAAGCCAACACCCGTTATTTTCGAGAGGCCGTGACCGATGCCGGTTTCGACATTCTTCCCGGCGAGCATCCCATTGTGCCCATCATGCTGTACGACGCTCCGCTCAGTCAGCGCTTTGCCGATCGCCTCCTGGAAGAAGGCATCTACGTGATCGGCTTTTTCTATCCGGTAGTACCCAAAGGGAAGGCCCGGATTCGGGTGCAGCTTTCCGCTGCCCACGAACAGGAGCATCTGGAAAGAGCGGTAGCGGCTTTTACCCGGGTAGGAAAGGAACTGGGGGTGATCGATTAGTGCGTTCTCGTCATGGGAACAAGAAGCCGCTGGATATTATTGGGGATCGTGAGCCTGCTGGCTGTAGGTCTGTCGCTGCAGATATATTCTTTTGAAGCCGGTTATAACCCCCACTTCGACGCGTACTACCCCAGGTATAACAACTACCTGATCTTCAAACACTCCTTTCATCACTTGGTGGAAGGGCGGGATTTGTACCGGCATTATCCCGAAGAGCATTGGGACCTCTACAAGTACAGTCCCACCTTCCCGCTGCTCATGGCCCCCATGGCCCAACTGCCGGATTGGGCAGGGCTCATCTTGTGGAATGCACTCAACCTGCTGGTCCTTTTTTCGGCTTTGAGTTTTCTCCGGCTGGGTAGCAGTCCTTTCAAGCACTGGTTGGCTGTGCTGTTGGTTCTTCAGGAGGCCATTGGATCCACCCAGAACGCTCAGAGCAATTGCCTGGTCGCCGGACTGCTTATCTGGGGATACTTATTCATGGAGGAACGCCGCCCGTCGATGGCCGGCCTTTCGGTGACCACGGGTGTTTTCGTAAAGTTGTTCGGAGGATTGGGGGGGATATACGTTCTGCTGTTTCCGCAGCGGTGGAAAGCGATCGCCTGGGCGTCGGTCTGGGCTGTGCTTTTCGTTCTGGCTCCCCTGCTGTTCATTTCCTGGGAAGCGTTGTGGTGTCAATACGAAAACTGGTGGGTAATCCTGCAAAGCGACCACTTTGCCGATTCGGGTTACTCCGTTATGGGCATTATGGCAACCTGGTTCGGCTGGTACCCGCCTAAACTGGCCGTTTTGGGCATTGGGCTTTCGCTCCTGCTCTTGCCTTTATTGCGTCTGCCAGCCTATGCGGACAGCCGGTTTCGGATACACGTTCTCGCCTCGCTTATCCCTTGGGAGGTGGTGTTTACC
>JAJDFU010000174.1 GCA_020528935.1 Saprospiraceae bacterium
CCAGCGCCAGCGTGGTGTCCGTTCACCCGTGTCAGTGTCGATTCCGCCCACGTCCACCCAGACCTGTTGGCCCTATTGCAGTTAGGGCAGCGGCCATACGTCTTGTCCCCGGCTGTAGGGCAGCTCCCAGGCGTCTCTGGTGGCCAACTCCAGGGTGTGGGGGGCATTGTGCAGTACATTCTGCTCGGCATCGGCTTCACCGGTGGCGATCTCATCGATTTCCCTGCGGATCTCCAGCATGGCGTCGCAGAAGCGGTCCAGCTCCGCCTTGTCCTCGCTTTCCGTGGGCTCGATCATGACGGTACCGGGCACGGGGAAGGAAAGGGTAGGGGCGTGAAAGCCGTAATCGATCAGGCGCTTGGCCACGTCCTCGGCGCTCACCAGCGACTTGAAGGGACGCAGGTCCACGATCAGCTCGTGGGCGGAACGCCCCTTTTCGCCTACGTAGAGGATCTTGTAGGCATCGTCCTGTTCCAGGCGGGCCTTCACGTAGTTGGCCGTGAGGATGGCATATCTGGTGGCTTCGGTCAGGCCCTTTTTGCCCAGCATTCGGATGTAGGCATAGGAGATGACCAGGATGCTGGCGCTGCCCCAGGGCGCGGACGAGACCGCCGTGATACCCTGCTTGCCGCCGGTTTCCACCAGCGGATGCTTGGGCAGGAAGGGGGCCAGGCTCTCGTTGGCGCAGATGGGGCCCATGCCGGGACCGCCGCCGCCGTGCGGAATGGCGAAGGTCTTGTGCAGGTTGAGGTGGCACACATCCGCGCCGATGATGGCCGGATTGGTGAGGCCCACCTGGGCGTTCATGTTGGCGCCGTCCATGTACACCTTGCCGCCTCGCTCGTGGATGATCTCGCAGATGTCGTGGATGGCCGTTTCGAATACCCCGTGGGTGGAGGGGTAGGTGACCATGAGGGCTGCCAGCTCGCCGGCGTGCTTGTCGGCCTTGGCGCGCAGGTCGTCCACATCGATGTTGCCGTGCTCGTCGCACTTGACGACCACCACCTTCATGCCGGCCATAACGGCGCTGGCGGGATTCGTGCCGTGGGCGCTTTCCGGGATGAGGGCGATCTTGCGATGGGTATCGCCCCTGGCTTCGTGGTAGGCGCGTATGGTCATCAGGCCGCTGTACTCGCCCTGGGCACCCGAGTTGGGCTGCAGCGAGCAGGCGGCGAAGCCGGTGATCTCGCAGAGGTAGGCTTCCAGCTCTTCGAAGAGTTGTTGATAGCCCTCGGCCTGATCAAGTGGCACGAAGGGATGGAGGCCGCCAAACTCCGGCCAGCTCACCGGACGCAACTCGGTAGCCGCATTCAGCTTCATGGTGCAGGAGCCCAGGGCGATCATGCTGTGATCCAGCGAGAGGTCGCGGTTTTCCAGGCGCTTGAGGTAGCGCATCATCTGGGTCTCGTTGTGGAAGCTGTTGAAAATGGGATGCGTCAGGTAGTCGCTGCTGCGCTGCAGGGCTGCCGGGAAGGCGTGGCCCTCCACTTCTTCGAGCTGGAAGGTGGATCGAGCTACTACGGCCTGATCCAGCACATCGGCTATGGCGCGTACGTCTTCCACGGTGGTGGTCTCATCCAGTGAGATCTGGATGCGGCCTTCGGTGTAGTAGAAATTGATGCGGTTGGGCTCGGCGATGGCGCGCACGTTGCGCTGCAGTGCGTCGTCGGCTGCGATGGCGAGCGTGTCGAAGTAGTGCGCGTTGAGGAGCTCCAGGTTCAGTTTTTTCAGGTTGGCCTCCAGGAGCTGCGTCATGCCGTGTACCCGCTCGGCGATAGCTTTCAGGCCTTTGGGGCCGTGGTAGGCGGCGTACATGCCCGCCATAATGGCCAGCAGGGCCTGGGCCGTACAGATATTGGAGGTGGCCTTCTCGCGGCGGATGTGCTGCTCGCGGGTCTGCAGGGCCATGCGGAAGGCCGTCTTGCCGTGCTTGTCGGTAGATACACCGATGATGCGGCCCGGGATGATGCGCTTGTAGTCTTCCTTGCAGGCGAAGAAGGCCGCGTGCGGTCCGCCGTAGCCCATGGGAATGCCGAAGCGCTGACTGTTGCCCACGGCGCAGTCGGCACCCCACTCGCCGGGAGGCGTCAGCAGGGTCAGGGCCAACAGATCGGTAGCCACCGTCACGTAGATCCCCTTGTCCTTGGCCTCTTCGGTGAGGGCGCGGTAGTCTTCCACGCTGCCGTTGCCGGAAGGATATTGCAGCAGCATGCCGTAGGTGCGCTCGTCGTAGTCGAACTCTGCCACCGGTTTTACAACCACTTCGATGCCTAAGGGATTAGCCCGGGTGCGCAGCACGTCGATGGTCTGCGGAAAGACCTGGTCGGACACCAGGAAGCGGTTGGCCGGGTCTTCCTTCACGCGCTTGTTGCGCAGGTCGTAGAACATGGTCATGGCCTCGGCCGCGGCCGTGCCTTCGTCCAGCAGGCTGGCGTTGGCGATGGGCAGGGCGGTGAGGTCGCTCACCATAGTCTGGAAGTTGAGCAATGCTTCCAGGCGACCCTGGGCGATCTCACTCTGGTAGGGCGTGTACTGGGTGTACCAGCCGGGATTTTCGAACACATTGCGCAGGATCACCGAGGGCGTAATGGTGTCGTAATAGCCCAGGCCGATGTAGGATTTGTACAGCTGGTTCCGGGCACCGATGGCCTTGATGTGCCGGAGGAATTCGTGCTCGGTCATCGCCTCGGGCAGATCGAGCTCCCGGTTCAGCATAATGCTGTCGGGCAGGGTTTGGTCAATGAGCTCTTCCATGGAAGCGACGCCGATGGTACTCAGCATCTCCTGCGTCTCGGCCTCCGTGGGCCCGATATGGCGATCTACAAATTGGTCGTAAACGCGTAGTTTCTTCATGCTGGTTAGGTCCATTTAGTGCGCAAAAATACGACAATTCAGCCGTGCTTTTCGTTCGCTGAGCAAACGAAGAACAACCGCGGTCTGAGCGGGGTGTAAGGGCAGTGTAAAAAACATCCGGCCTTCGCTCCGGCTTCTGCAGGCCGTTCACCGGTAGCCAAATCGCTTCAGCATCTCCTCGCGCTCGCGCCAGTCGTCCCGCACCTTCACGTGCAACTCCAGGAAGACTTTGCGCTCCAGCCACTGCTCCAGGGCCTTGCGGGCTTCGGTGCCCAGCTTTTTGATGGCCGAGCCCCCCTTGCCGATGAGGATCATCTTCTGGGTCTTCCGGGCTACGTAGATCTCGGCCCGGATGCGCACCAGCGGCTCACCCTGCACCGTTTCCGTTTCCTTGAACGACTCCACCACTACTTCGGCGGAATAGGGAATTTCCTGATGGTATTGCTCCAGGATCTTTTCGCGTATGATCTCGCTGACGAAGAAGCGCTCCGGCCGGTCGGTGAGCTGGTCCTTGGGGTAGTAGGCCGGCCCCTCCGGCAAATACTCCAGGATCTTGTCCAGCAGCAGGTCGGTCTGGCTGCGGTGCAGAGCCGAAATGGGTATGGCCTCGGCAAAATCGAGCCGCTGCTGCCACCGGCGCAGCAGGGCCTCCACCCCGGCCGGCTCGGCCAGATCGATCTTGTTGAGCACCAGGAAGACAGGCACCTCCAGTTGGCGCAACTGCTCCAGGATGGGGTCGTCCTCGGCATAGGTCTCCGTCACGTCGGTCACGAACAACATCAGGTCGGCATCTTCAAAGGTGCTGTGCACGAAGCGGTTCATCACTTCCTGCATCTTGTAGGAAGGGGCCTCGATGTAGCCGGGGGTATCCGAAAAGACGATCTGGAAATCCTCCCCGCTCAGCAGGCCGATGATGCGGTGGCGCGTGGTCTGCGGCTTGGCCGTGATAATGCTCATCCGCTCGCCCACCAGGGCGTTCATCAGGGTAGACTTGCCCACATTGGGCCGGCCGATGATGTTGACGAATCCGGAGCGGTGTGGGGAAGGCACAGGTATTGCGTTTTGCGGTTGATGGATGGAATGCCTGCCTGCCGGATCTCCCGCTTGGGGTTTTGCCTCAGGTTCGGCCGTAAGCCGGAACCTCGGCGTTCATCCGCTATTCCGGCATGCTCGTCTTCCATTGTTCCATCCCCTTAATATACCCCCTTTTCCTCAAATGGGGCGGCCGTTGAGGTAGCGGGTGTCGGTAGCCAGGATGCCGTCGATGGCCTGGAAGAGGTATTTGGGCTTGTGGGGGCGCCAGTTGACGTTCTGGATGAGGTGGACGAATCCCTGGATGCGGGTGTCCTGCATCTCGTCCTTGACGTGATCCAGGGTGTTGAGGAAGCAGATCCAGCCGTGTTCTTCGCGTACCTCTTCGTACCACTCTTCGTAGTAGCAGTCGTCGTCGCCGTGAAAATTGAGCACGTTCTCGCAGATGAGGATGAACTTGGAGATGCCCTCATTGATCAGCGGATCGATGACCTCCCGCTTGAGGTACATGATGTCGTTGTAGATGGCGTCATTCCACTCGCCGATGAGCTCCAGGATGGCGTAGCCTTCCTCGTAGTCGGCGAAGAGCTGCTTGGCATAAAGGGTTTGCGAGCCGAAGTCGTCCCACTGCGGGTGGATGAAATAGTTGTAGACTTTCTGCGTGTAGTAGAACTCGTCGTACACCCGCCCGTAGAAAGGCGAGCGCTCGTCGTGAGCGGAGCTGTAAACGGTCTGCCAGCGCGTGTATGGTTCGATGTCGTGCATAAAGCTCAATGCAAAGATGCCGTCTTTTTCCTGCACGAACGCGTTTGAGCAGTTAAAGTTGTATCCGGGCTTTTCCACTGTTCCATTGGCCCACTGTTCCATTGGTCCGGATTTGCCGTTAATATTTTATACCCGTTGCGAAGTGGTTTGGGCGTTTTCACTACCCCAAACCCTGCGCAATGGGGAATGCTGATCCATGACGATCCTGCGGATGTCAGGACAGGGTACGAAAGGGGTTGAGAACGATTTCGTCGTCAGGTACTGTCTTGATTTGCAAATTTCTCCCGGCTCAACACATCCTTCCGTACCCCATTCCCCAATCTGAGAGCTTTTTATAGGCGTCAATCCGTTCATTGTCAAGGTGATTCATCGCCTTTATTATAAAGGAGTAACCCCATACACCGTTTCCCATAAGGAAGAATTATCGATCGAGTTTTGCCCAATTTGTGTTTACTTAT
>JAJDFU010000620.1 GCA_020528935.1 Saprospiraceae bacterium
GGTGCGGTTTGGGAGTATCCCAAACCACATCGCGTCATGTATAAAATGCGCTCCCATTTAACCCGGAATTCGTGAATAATGACGACAAGTGACTGAAAACACGCGTGTTTTCAACCACTTATGTCAGAGTCTTTAGTGCTGACGTCCGCAGGATCGTCATGGATCAGCATTCCCCACTGCGCAGGCTTTGGGGTGGTGAAAACGCCAAACCCCTTCGCAAGGGGTATATCCCACATTGGGGTGCCTAACAAATAAGTGATGGCAATCCAAAACCCCGATCACGCATGGACGAACAGAATTTTACAATTCGTCCGCCCAAGGGGTGGAACATGCGGTGCATTTTCCGGGTTAAGCTCACCGCGCAACACGGACCGTTGAACATTAGCCGTTCAACATCAATCCAAGACCTCCAGCTTGCGCACTTCTTTGCGGTCGATGTAGTCCTTGAGTTGGGGCGAATAGGCGCTGAGTGTGGAAAAGGTCACGCGCACCTTCTTTCCCTTCAGGGAAGAGGGGTTGTTCAATTGCTCGGCACCGTCGAAATAGCGCAGCCAGAGCAGTTTTTGAGGTTGGCCCCCGGTCGTTTTGATCAGCAGGTAGGCAAATTCGCCGGTCTCCAGGCCTTGAAAGGTGCCCTCGACCACGCTTCGGGTCTCTACTACAGCACCGCCCTGCCCCTGGCTTTGGGCAAACCGCATCATCACCTCCGGGCACTGGCCGGCTGCCCGCATGCCGATCCGCTGGCCGAAGTCCATCATGCTCTCCTGATCGCTCACATCTACCTTGAGCGCTTCGCGTTCCGCATCGCTCAGCTGGCCGCTTCCCTCCATAATACAGGCACTCATTTTCATTTGCATCTCCTGTGTGCTCAGCTTTTCCGCATTGAATTGCTCCACGCATTCGCACAGCTTATTCGCCATCTTGTCGATGGCATCCTGGGCGATGGTTGTGCCCGGCAGGCAAAGGACGAGAAGGGACCAGATCGTCGTTCGTATCATGTGTTGGATTTTTGAAGGTAAAGATAACAAGCCCGGGCGGTCGGGGGTTGTCCGGAAAGCCGCATTCCTTGGGCGGGACTCGCTTCTCCGGGCCGATAACGCGAAGCGGGTACCTGCTTCCATCCGATCCGGGGTTCGGCAGTCCAAGCCCAAAAGCGGCTTTGCGCATGGGGCGGGCACGCCATACCCGGGCCGGGGCGTTAGGAGTTTTATGGGAAGTATCCGGCATGTGGTGCGCTGGACGGTCCGGCTCCTGCTGGGGGTACTGTTGTTGCTGTTGCTGTATCTGGCGGCCGCCTTGCTCCTTTCCGTGCTGCCCGCGCGATCGGTAGCCTGGGAATGCCCCGAGCGCTCGCCGGCTTACGTGCACACCAACGGCGTCCACCTCTTCCTGGTCCTGCCCACGGCCACCTTCGACACGGCCTTTGTAGCCGGCCTGCGGCTGCCGGAGGATCCCCCATACCTGGGCTTCGGCTGGGGCGAAAAGGAGTTCTACCGCAGCACGCCCACCTGGGCCGACCTTCGGCCGGGTACGGCCCTGCGTGCCGCCTTCTGGCCCTCGGCCTCGGCCATGCACGTGATCACCTATCGCTACCCGCGCCGGCACTGGAAGCAGCTCGACCTCTGCCCGCAGCAGCGAGACACCCTGGTGCAGTTCGTACAGCGGTCCTTTCTGCCGGATTCGACCGGGGCATTCACCCCCGTACAGGCCGTGGGGTACGACGCGAATGACTTCTTCTACGAAGCCCGTGGCCATTATACCGCCTTCCGCACCTGCAACGTATGGGTGAACGAAGCCCTGAAGCGAGCCGGGATACGCACGTCCGTCTGGTCGCCTTTCGACAAAGGGGTGCTGTACCATTTGCCGGAATGAAGGCCTTGCTCGAAAAGGTGCGGCCCTTCATCGAAAACCGGTCCGCCCGCCTTGCAGCGCGTTTTTTTTCCACGTATCTTAGAAAATGCTAAAGCCTGATTCCGCCATGCGCCAACGAGCCGAACACCTCTGGCAACAGACGAAACGAGCCGGCTGGCAGTTTCTCTTCACCCTCAATAAACATGCCGAGGCCGTGCTGTTCATCAAGGAGCATCGCCTGTGGAGCGGCATGCTGCGCTACGGCTGGTTGTCCAGGTTCCTGGTCGTCATCGGCCTCATCCTGGGCATCAAGATGCTTTCGGTACTCATCGAATGGTGGCAAAAAGCCCGCTTCTCCGAGCCGGAGATGGCCCTGAGCAGCGTGGGGCAGCTGTACGAGAATATGGCCGCCGAAGGCTACGAGCTCTTCGTGGCCGGCAGTATGAAGTACGTACTCCTCATCCTGGTGGAAGTCATCATCTTTCACTTTTCGCGCCGCACCGTGGAGATCCTGTCGGGCGTGCCCATCAATCCGGGATTCAAGGAATTCATAAAGGCGCAGAAGCGCATGATCGCCATCGTGTTCTACTGCTACGGCATGGAGATCGCCGTGACGGTGCTGATCAAGGTGTTCTTCGGCATTTTCGGCTTTGTTGGTTTCCTTCAGCCGGTCTTCATTTTCCTGGCTCATGCTTTTTTCCTGGGGTATGCCGTGATGGACAACTACATCGAGCAATTCCACCTCAAGATCAAGGAGAGCATCCGCTACAGCCGGCAGTTCATCGGCGTCGGGATCTGCACCGGGCTCATCCTACACCTGCTGCTGCCCATCCCGGTGGCGGGGCCGGTCCTCGGATCGGTGCTGGCCGCCGTAGCCGCTACCCTCGCCATGTGGGAGTTGTCGGATCTGCATCTGCGAAAGCAGGAAGAAGCCGTAGAGGGTGAGCCCTTGCCCGCCGAGGCCGGATTGAGCGAAGAAGGTACGGCCGGTTAACCCACCGTTCCGCGGTTCGCGGCCATTAAAGAAACGGTTCCACATGCTCAGGTTTTTCCGGGACATCCGAAAGCGTTTGATCGCAGGGGGGCGCTTCCGCAAATACGCCCTGTATGCGCTGGGCGAAATCTTTATCGTGGTGCTGGGGATCCTCATTGCCCTCTCGATCAACAACTGGAATAACGAAAGGATCCGGCGCCAGACGGAGCGAGGCATCTATCAGAAGCTCAGCGATCAGATCGAGGCAGACCGGGCCGAACTCACGGGCACAATGGCCTATAACGAGGCGCAGTTCGACCTGCTTTCCCGCCTAAACCAACTCGCACAACGAAGCGACCGGCGAAAAACGGACACCCTGGTGCAGTACCTTCCCAGCCTGTACGAGGTTTCCGACTTCCACCGGGGTGGACGCATTTTTCAAAACCTGGTGAACAGCGGCGACTACAAGCTCCTGGACAATGCAAGCATCGTCGGCAAAGTACAGGGCCTGGAGGAGTTGTATATTTACATCAACCGCCTGGAGGAAGACCATTTTCGGATAATCTATGAGTACGGCAATCTACTGCTCATGGAGGAGGTCAATTTTTCCACGGGCCAGGTTAAAAGTCCGGATGTGATCGATTCCTTTGGGTTTCAGAATCTGTTGTTCGGACTGCTGAATATTACGGAGGAAAAGGATAAGGCCTATCGACGCGCCCTGGATGAAATGAAAGACCTCCTGACCCTTCTCGAAAAGGAGCGGAAGAGCAAGGCCCCGGCTCAGCCGGAGGGTGGCCAATAGACAGCCCGGGCATTCAGATGCAAAAAAGGCAACATGAGCCGAAGACTATTTTTTCTTGTCCTCCTGGGCACCGGACTATTCGCCTGCAAGCCAAATCCGGAAGGGTCTGCCACCCGAAGCCGGACACCTGAGGTACATGTGGCCGGCGCCATGAAGGACGTCATGTGGAAGGGCGAACTGGCGGGCAAGATCCGGCTCGACACCATCGCCCACCGACAGGGCCTGTACGGGCTTGGCCCCAAAAGCTACCTGCAGGGCGAGCTGCTCATCCTCGACGGGCAGTGCTTTGTGTCCCGGGTGGAGACCGACTCCACTATGGCCGTGGAGGAAACCTTCCGGGTGGCGGCTCCTTTCTTCGTGTACGGAAACGTGGAGGCCTGGGAAGCCATCGATCTGCCGGCTCACATCCAAAACATCGGGGACCTGGAACGCTACCTGGAAGAAAGAACCCGCGACAAAACCCGGCCCTTTGCCTTCAAGCTTTCCGGGCGGATCCGGGAAGCGGATATCCACATCCAGAACCTGCCGGAGGGCGCGACCGTATCTTCTCCCGCCGAAGCTCACCAGGGTCAGGTCGCCTACACCCTGGGCCGGGAGACGGTGGACATCCTCGGCTTCTTCTCCACCGAACACCAGGGCATTTTCACCCATCACGACACCTACCTGCACATGCACCTCATCAGCCGGGACCGCACCCAAATGGGCCACCTGGACCGGGTCCGTTTCGAACGCATGCGCCTGTATCTGCCCAAAGGGAAGGGGTAGATTCAAACCGGAGCGAACCCCGGCAGGGCCTCCGCTAATCCTGGTAGCGTACCGGGCTGCCTTGGTCGAATTTCTCCGACGACTGTTTTTCCTGATGGATATATTGGAAGGACAACCAAGCGATGACCGGGCTATGCGAATTCCCCTAACCTTCCTCCTCCTGGCCCTGGCCCTGGGTTGCCGGAATGAGCCGGCGATCGAAAAAGCCCGCTGGCTGGCGGGCACCTGGGAACAGCAGACGGCCCGGGGCTCTGTCTTCGAAAGCTGGCAGCGGGATGGCGATCGCGCTCTGGCCGGCCAGAGCTACCGGCTTCGTGCCGGGGATACCGTATTCCTGGAATCCATTCGGCTGGTACAGGAAGGCGATCGCCTCCTCTACATCCCCACGGTATCGGACCAGAACGACAGCCGGCCCATCCGCTTTGCCTCGAAAAAGATCACCGGTACGGAACTGGTATTCGAAAACCCGGCCCACGACTTCCCGCAACAGATCACGTACCGGCGGGTACGTTCAGATTCACTGGTCGCCGAGATCGCGGGTATACAGAACGGAAAGGCCCGCCGGGAGGTCTTTGCCATGAAAGGACGGAATACATGATCCATCTCCTGAATGGCATCGCCCACGGCATCAAGAGGCTGTTCCCCACCGACGGTCAGGGGCAGCTGTGTTCGGCCTTTTTTTTGGATGTGGGGCGGGTGGGGTCCCAGGCATA
>JAJDFU010000396.1 GCA_020528935.1 Saprospiraceae bacterium
AATGTGGGATATACCCGTTGCGAAGGGGTTTGGGCGTTTTCACTACCCCAAACCCGTTCACGCGCGTATGTATATGTACTGGACTCGAAGTGGTTTGGAGTCTCCAACTACTTTGCTGTCGGTATAAGTCGGTCTCCACCTCAGGTCATTCCATTGTATATTTCCGGAAAAAGCCTATGCAAGCCATTCGCCCGGACCAATCCGGCCGGCTTCAATTCGTGGACGTGCCGGCACCTGCACCCGGCCCCCGGGAGGTGCTGGTCCGGGTGCAGGCCACGGCCCTCAACCGGGCCGACTTGTTGCAGCGCCAAGGGAAATACCCGCCCCCGCCGGGCGTGACTGATATTTTAGGACTGGAAATGGCCGGCGAGGTGGTGGAAGCCGGGGAGCAGGTGCGTGCTTGTCGGGTGGGCGACCGGGTCTGTGCCCTCCTGCCCGGCGGCGGATATGCCGAATATGCAACAGTGCACGAAGACATGCTATTGCCTGTGCCCGAAGGGATGAGCCTGGCGGAAGCCGCTGCCATACCCGAGGCTTTCCTCACGGCCTTCCAGGCCCTGCAGTGGCTGGGTCGCCTGGCTTCGGGCGAGCGCGTACTCATCCACGCCGGTGCCAGTGGCGTGGGCACGGCGGCCATCCAGCTGGCCCGCTGGGCCGGAGCCGAGCCGCTGATCACAGCATCCGCTCCCAAACACGAAGGTTGTCTGGAGCTGGGCGCCGCCCTGGCCATCGATTACCGAACGGAAAACTTTTGCGAGGCCGTCCTGGCCTATACCCAAGGCGAAGGCGTGGAAATGGTGCTCGACTTCATCGGCGCGCCCTATTGGACGGATAATCTCAATTGCCTGCGCACGGATGGCCGCCTGGTACTATTGGCCTTTATGGGCGGGCGAAAGGCGGAAGGCCTGGACCTGGGCCTGCTGCTGCGCAAGCGGCTCCACCTCATGGGCTCCACCCTGCGCGCCCGCTCCCCGGATTACAAAATTGAACTCACCCGGGCCTTCCGGGCCTGGGCGTGGAAGGGATTTGGCAGCGGTCAGCTCCGTCCCGTGGTGGATTCGATCTTGGAGTGGGAAAAAGCTGCCGAGGCCCACGCCTATATGGAGGCCAACAAAAATCAAGGCAAGATTGTACTGGAAATATGCCGCTAGCGCACCTGGGAAGGCGTATCGCCTGGAGTGAATTGCTTCAGGGGCTTTTTCTCAGTACAGTCCCAGACCGGATTGTAGTGTTCATCCTCGCCGCTGAAGGCGCACTGATAGGTAGCTATCCGGTTGGCCCGGATCTGGCGGTGCTCAAAGGGGATCTGGCGCATGATTTTGCCCTGTATCCATTCGGCCTGATACACGCGCTCCATCTCGCGGCCGTTCCAGTGGAAAAAGGCGCGATTCAGGCCCTCCTGGCAGCCGATGTGGAGGGCGCTGGTCTCCACGATGATCATACCCTGGGGATGCCGTGTCGGCACCAGTCGCAGCAGGGGAGTCACCGCACAAGCCTCGAAGATACAGAGGTTGGGAACGGGGGCTACCGACAGCACCTGGCCGCGGCTCAGAATTTTCAGCTCTCCGGCGATCTGATTGGTGTGCAGGTTGCTGCTCGCCGATAGGCCCAGCAACAAGAGTTCCGGATTCCCGTCGGCATCCAGGTCCTTGGTTCTCCAGCCTTTGGCAACGTCGCCAACCCAGATCAAGCCCCTCACCCAACGCCCATCGGGCG
>JAJDFU010000661.1 GCA_020528935.1 Saprospiraceae bacterium
GGGCGGACGCTCCGCTACCACTGCGGCAGCGCCTTGCTGTATTGCCTTGTCAATGAACGTGTGGCCGTCGGCCCGGGTCCCTTTCACTGCGACGAAAACGTCGCCGCGCTCCACCTTGCGGGAGTCGAACGCAATGCCCGAAATGGTCTTTTCGAGCCCGCCCCGAACTTCCCGCACTTCAATCTCGTCCAGCACATCCCCAAGCCTTGGCATTTCAGTTGTCGTTTTGGTTGGTGCTGTTTAGAGTTTTATCCAAGTTTTAGCCAGATCACCTGTCCGCGCACCGGCGTTCCCGGCTTGAGGGATTGCCGGATGACGCGCCCCGCCCCACTGACCTTCACCTGCAGCCCCCGGTTTTCCAGGGCGTACAGAGCATCCCGCAGCCCGAGCCCCACCACATCCGGCACCTGCTTGGCCGGCAATGGTTTGGGTACGATTTTCAAGCTGTCGTTCTCGGGCAGCAGCATCCCCATGCCGCCCGGGGCTTCGGGAAAGAACTCCAGGTCGAGCGCAGCCAGCAGGGCTTCCATATCTTCCAGCTCCCCGGCATCGTAGGCGGGCAGCTGCTCGGTGGCCAGCACGGGCTTTCGGCGCAGGTTGAAAGGCTCGTGCAGGTCCAGGATGCTGTGATAGCAGCGATCGGCGATCTCCCGGAAGACCGGGCCGGCCACATCACTGCCGTAAAAGCCGTGCTTCCTCGGGTTGTTGATCACGACAATGCAGGAATACTTCGGATCATCGGCCGGAAAATAACCGACAAAAGAGGCCTGGTACCCCCCTACCCGCTTGCCGCGCCGGGTGCGCTTGTAGTTGATCTGGGCCGTGCCGGTCTTTCCGGCAAAGCGGTATTGTTCGGACTTGAGCTTGTAGGCCGTTCCGCGCTCTACAACCCCCTCCAGCAGGCTCTGCGCCTGCCGGATGGTCTGCTCCGAGGCAATGCTTTTCTTCAGCACGGTGGGGCGGAACTGCTCGTCCACACTGCCGTTGCTCTGGATCTCGGAGACCAGATAGGGCTTCATCAGACGCCCGCCGTTGGCCACGGCATTGTAGAAGTTGAGCAACTGGAGCGGGGTCACCCGCAATTCGTAGCCGATACTCATCCAGGGCAGGGTGGTACCGCTCCAGTTGTCCTCGGCGCTGTAGGCCTCCTTGATATAGGGGTTGGCCTCGCCTTCGATCTCGATGCCGACCGGAAGGTTGAGGTTGAACTGTTTGATGCGGCTGATGTAGCGAGCTGCCCCCTCGTTGCGATTGATGTTCTCTTTGCGTCCGTAGTAGCGATCCACGAGTTTGGCCACACCTACATTGGAGGACATTTCAAAAACCTGGCGCACGGTTCCCGAGTCGACCTCCCGGCTGAAATAGGTGGCGTCTTCCAGGGTTTCTTCGTAGAACTGTATGGAGCCTTCTTCCAGGTATACACTGTCTTCCAGCTCTACAAAGCCGTCTTCCAACAGCGCCATCATGGAGGCCAGCTTCCAGGTGGAGCCGGGCTCGACGGCGGTGCCCACAGCGTGGTTGTAGGTCTCCCACCAACCCTCCTTGATGCGCCCCAGATTGGCGATGGCCTTGATCGCGCCGGTTTCCACTTCCATGAGCATCGCTGTACCCCAGTCGGCATCGTGGTACTCCACGGCCCGAAACAGGGCTTCCTCGGTGATGTCCTGCAGATTGACGTCAATCGTCGTTTGGATGTCGTCTCCGCTTTGGGGCTCCACGGCATCCAGATCCTCGATGGGCATCCAGATATCATTGGCCCGATCCACGCACAACATGGGCTGGGTGCCTTCTTCGCCGCCGAGCACGTCGTTGAAGTAGCCCTCTAAGCCCACGGGTTTGGCTCCCTCGCGGACGTAGCCGATGGTGCGCTGGGCCAGCAGTCCAAAGGGGCGCTTGCGCTCGCTGCGCTTCCGGGCGATAAAACCGCCCCGCATCTGCCCCAGGTTGAACAGGGGAAACTGCTCGATGAAGCGCTTTTCGGCATAAGACACTTTTTTCTTGATGGGCACGTACCGGGCACCGCTCAGGCGCTTCTCGATGAGAAACTCCTTGTAGCCGCCGGGCGTATAGGAAGGATCTACGTAAGTGGCCAGGCACCAGGCCAGCGAGTCGATGTACAGGTTGAAGTCCTCCTCCTTCATGCCCGTGGAGTTGGGGTCCATATACAGATCGAAATAGGGAATGGACGTAGCCAGCAGGCTGCCGTCCTGGGAGAAGATGTTGCCCCGTTCGGCCTCGATGGGGCGGTATTCTACGTACATACTCTGACCGGCATTGCGCCAGGACGGTCCATCCACGATCCCCACCTCAATGGTTTTGTAGAACAGGAGGATAGCCACCGGAAGGACCAGGGCGAAAAACAGAAAGTAAATGCGGTAGAGTACTTCGTTCTTAATATCCATGACAGCGATCTACTCCTTGACGACGATTTTTCGGGGTTTTGCCCGTTGCGGGTGCAAGCCCAGCGGAGCGACCTGCTCCGCGATCTCGGACTGCTTGCTGTTGTACATGTTTTCCGCCTGCAGCGACATGTAGTACCAGCGCAACTCGCGGATCTCCTTTTGCAATTCCTGGATCTGGCGCACGTTGCGCTCGGCCTGGTGCACATTGGCGATGTAGAACACCGCCAGCAGACCGAGAAAAAGCACGAAGAGCACGTTTTTCACGATCAGCTCCGAGGTGAGGTAACTCACGCTGGCGTATTGCTGCAGGCCTCTACGCTTTGCCATTTTGTTCTATTTTTTCTCCGGCGCGCAGCTTGGCGCTGCGGGCGCGGGGGTTTTGTTCAATTTCTTCTGCTCCGGGTTCCAGCGGCCTTTTGTACAGGATGCGGTAGGGCCGAAAAATATGGCCGTAAAAATCGCGCTGCGGCTTGCCCTCCGGATCACCGGTGCGCATCATGTGCTTTACCAGGCGGTCTTCGATGGAGTGGTAGGTGATGACGACCAACCGGCCGCCGGGCCGAAGCACCTCCCAGGCCTGTTCCAAAAAATCGGCCAGGGCCCCCATTTCGTCATTGACCTCCATGCGCAGGGCCTGGAATACCTGCGCCAGATAGCGATGCCGGTTGCCCCGGATCAAGGGAGCCGCAACCTCCAGCAGATCGCCTACCGTTTGCAGGCGCTTTTGCGCGCGGGCCGCAGCGATGGCTTGGGCCAGTGAACGCGCATTGCGCAACTCACCGTAGCGGCTCAGCAGCTCCTGAAGGTCATCCGTCGGGTACGTGTTGAGCACGAAGGCAGCGGTAAGCTCGCGGCTTCGGTCCATGCGCATATCCAGCCGGGTTTGTCCAAAGCGGTAGGAAAACCCCCGCTCTTCCTCATCCAACTGGTGGGAAGAAACCCCCAGGTCAGCCAGTATGCCATCGGCACGCGTATGACCGTACAGGCGAATAAATCGCTTCAGGTAGCGGAAATTCTGTGCCACCAATTGAAAGCGCTCATCGTCGATGGCATTGCGCTGCGCATCTTCATCCTGATCAAAAGCAATGAGGTAGCCGTTGCCCCCCAACTGTTCCAGGATCGCCCTGGAGTGACCGCCCCCGCCAAAGGTGGCGTCCACATATACACCCTCCGGCTTTATCGCCAGCGCCTGAAGGCTTTCGCCCAACATCACGGGCTGGTGATAGGCCATAGGCTTAGGTTCCGGCGGATTGATCTTCGGTTTTGCCCAGCACCTCCTCGGCCAATCCGGCAAAATCGGCCGGCTCTTCCTCCAGCAGCAGGTCGTATCGCTCTTTGGCCCAGAGCTCGATGCGGTCGTTGTAGGCCGAAAGGATGACCTCCTTGTCGATGCCGGCCCACTCCAGCAAGCGCTTGTTGACCAGAATGCGGTCGGCGCTGTCCATCTCCAATTGCTGAGCCCCCCGGTAGAAGTAGCGCACGAACTCGCGGTTCTTGCGCACGTACTGGTTGAGTTGGTTGACCTCCGAGCTGATGCGCTCCCAAACCTTGATGGGATACAACATCAGGCACTTTTCAAAACCGCGGTTGATCACGAACTCCTGGTCCTTTTCCTCGCCCAACTGGGCAATGAGTCCACTGGGCAAACGCATGCGACCTTTCGCATCCATTTTGCATTCAAATTCGCCCAGGAGCTGCTGCATGATTGACAATTATCCTTAATGGTTTTTCAAATCTATAATATTTTCACACACTTTACCACTTTTTCCCACCTTTTTTTGTG
Source organism: Saprospiraceae bacterium (assembly GCA_020528935.1). GTDB lineage: Bacteria > Bacteroidota > Bacteroidia > Chitinophagales > Saprospiraceae > JAJDFU01. The sequence continues at coordinate 4,186 of JAJDFU010000661.1, forward strand.
TTTTTCTTCCACCAGAGGACGTTGTTTTTCATTTTCCTCTTCGATTTTAATCAAAAAAAGAACAAAAAGGGCATATTTTGACAACAATATGCGATCAACGGCCTTCGCAGGGCCCTGGGAAGCGGTGGGAGCATGTGGGAAAAATTTCCACTTTTTCCCACTTCACAGCTGCTCTTCACGCCAAAAAGGGAAAGGGAGAGGTCAGTCGCATACAGCAAGGGGCTGCTCGGGAAAGGAAAGCGGTCCGGACAGGCCGATCAGCCCACGGATACCGCATAAGAATGGAAAAAGCTGCGCCAGCGCATTTGAAGTACGCCCAGCACGGCCTCCTGAATGATGTTCTTGGACATCTTGGAGGTGCCCTCTACCCGGTCGGTAAACGTGATGGGGACTTCCTTGATCCGAAACCCCAACTGCCAGGCGGCGTATTTCATTTCGATCTGAAAAGCGTAGCCCACAAAGGTGATCTTGTCCAGATCAATGGTTTCCAGTACTTTGCGGCTGTAGCACACGAAGCCGGCTGTCGGGTCTTTTACCGGCATCCAGGTGATGAGGCGCACGTAGAGGGAAGCCCCGAAGGAAAGAAAAATGCGCAGAAAGGGCCAGTTGTCCAGCCGGCCGCCCCGCACATAGCGGGAACCCACACTGAGATCGGCCTCTTCCAGGCAGGCCGATCGGAGGCGGATCAGATCTGCCGGATTGTGCGAAAAGTCCGCATCCATCTCCAGCAAGTACTGGTAGCCGCGTTCGAGCCCCCAGCGAAAGCCGGCGATGTAGGCCGTACCGAGGCCGAGCTTACCGGCGCGCTCCACCAGAAAGAGTTGTCCGGGATAGGTTTTTTGGAGGGCTTTGACCAGCTGGGCGGTTCCGTCGGGAGAGCCGTCGTCCACCACCAGGATGTGAAAGGGG
>JAJDFU010000081.1 GCA_020528935.1 Saprospiraceae bacterium
CCGCCGCCCCCGCCACCCCCCGAGCCGAAGGTGGAAGAGATCTTCAAAGTGGTGGAAGACATGCCCCGCTTCCCGGGCTGCGAGAACAAAGGCTCCAAAGCTGCGCGCGAGCAATGTGCCCAGAAAAAGATGCTGGAGTTTATCTACGCCAACATCAAATACCCGCCCATCGCCCGTGAGAACGGCGTGGAAGGCACAGCCGTAGTGCAGTTCGTCGTAGAAAAGGACGGTACGGTAACGGATGCCAAGGTGGTTCGCGACCCCGGTGCGGGCACCGGCAACGAAGCCCTGCGCGTGGTCAACCTCATGAACCAGAAGGGCATCAAGTGGATCCCCGGCAAACAACGGGGCCGCCCGGTACGCGTGCAGTTTAACCTGCCGGTTAAGTTCCGCCTCGAGTAGAGCATACCCGATCGCTCAGCGATCGCACGGGCGGCCGGTGCTTCCACCGGCCGCCTTTTTTATTCCGCTTGGAATTTTACTCCGCTGCAGGCGTTATCCTATTTCAAGGATAACGTGCCTCATAAAGAATATGGCGTTTTATCCTGAAAACCGTGAATACCGTTTCAAGTATGAAATGACCTGTCCCGCTTTAAAATAGGTTGGATGCAGAAACTGAACCTATTTTGAAAGCGGGATTCATACTTGCAGCGGTATTAACACCATTTTAAAACGAGAATGACGCATGAAACCCGCCTCTTTTTCGCCTTGATTAGACGAAAAACAGACAAGTTTCTTTATACGCCATCTTCAATTTAAGATGGTATAAAACCGTATAATCCCCCTTTCCATAGGGGGGGATCGAACCCCTGCGGACGCGGTATGCGGTTTTTCATTTTTTCAACGCGCATTATAGTCGATTGATCCGGTCAACTTTTGTGCGGCCCAGTACATTATGTAAAGACCTAAACGTTACGCTATGCGCACATGTGTGCTTACCATCTTGCTGGTTGTGGGTTTTTTGGCCACTTTGGCGGCTCAGGAAGCTCAACTGGCCAATCAATACTATCGCGACGGCGAGTACGAAAAAGCTGCCGTTCTGTACGAAAAGCTGTACAAACAAAACGAGCGCAACAGCTTTTACTTTGATCGATATGTAGAGGCGATGCTCAATCTGGAGGCCTACGACGATGTGGAAAAAGCCATTAAAAAGCAACTGCGCCGGGATCCGGACAACGTAAACCTGTACGTGAGCTATGGCCGGTTGTACGAGCGGCGATATCAGGACGAGAAGGCCCAGGAACAATACCGGCTCGCCATTGAGCGCCTGCCTCGAGATCAGTACGCCATCACCCGCCTGGCCAACACCTTTTCCCTGCTCACCAAATACGACCTGGCCATTGCCACCTATGAACGCGGTATTGAACTGTTGCGCGAACCGGAAGCCTTCGCCTACAACCTGGCCGAACTGTACCGGCGCCAGGGCGATGCCGAAAATATGGTGAACCAGTACCTCAACAGCCTGGATTACAATCCCGCCCGGATCAATCAGCTGAAGACCATGTTTCAGCGCTATTTTTCCGAGGACGACTTCGAAGAGCTCCAGCGCCAACTGTACGCCCGCATCCAGCGCAACGACAAGGCCATGCACTACCCCGAGCTGCTCAGCTGGGTGTTCGTGCAGAAGAAAGATTACACCAACGCCCTGCGCCAGGCCAAGGCGCTGGATCGCAAGCTGCGCGAGAACGGCGGCCGGGTCTTTCAGCTGGCCCAGATCGCCCTCAACGACAAGGACTACGATGCCGCCATCGACGGCTTCGAATATATCGTGGAGCGGAAGGGCAAAACCAGTACCTACTACCTGGATGCCAAGCGCGATGCCCTGCGCGCCAGGCGGTAAAAGCTGGTCGGTGGCTACGACTACACCCGCGAAGACCTCCTCACGCTGGAGCGCGAGTACGAGGCCTTTCTGGATGAATTCGGCCGCTCCCGCCTGACTGCCGGCATCGTGCTGGAATACGCCGAGCTGGAAGCCTTCTTTCTCAACGACCTGGACAAAGCCATCGCCCTGCTGGACGACATGATCCAATACCCCAATGTGGACAAGCGCATTCAGGCCGAAGGCAAGCTCGACCTGGCTGATTTTTACCTCATGAAAGGCGAAGTGTGGGAAGCCACCCTTCTGTACTCACAGGTCGACAAGGACTTCAAGGAGAGTGTCCTGGGGCACGAGGCCCGCTTTCGCAATGCGCGCCTGTCCTATTTTGCCGGCGACTTCCAGTGGGCGCAGGCCCAGTTTGAAGTACTGAAGGCCTCTACCTCCAAGCTCATCGCCAACGACGCCCTGGACCTGTCGGTCTTCATCATGGACAACCTGGGGCTGGATACTACCGAGCAAGCCATGCAGTGGTACGCCGATGCCGAACTGCTCGTCTTTCAGAACCGCTTCGGGGAGGCCTTTGCCAAGATGGATACGCTGCTCGCGGCCTTCCCCGAGCACAAGCTGCAGGACGATGTGTGGTACCTGAAAGCTGCGGTTTACCAGAAAAAGCGGGAGTGGGAACAGGCTGCAGCCATGCTGCAGCGCATTCTGGAGGAATATCCCGACGACATCCGGGCGGACAATGCGCTCTACGAACTTGCGGAACTGTACGAAAACCAGCTGAGCGATATCGAAAAGGCCAAGGCCTTGTACGAGCGCCTGTTCATCGAGTACTCGGGCAGCACTTTCGCCGTAGAGGCCCGAAAGCGCTACCGGCGCCTGCGGGGCGACGACGTGTAGCATAGCAAAAGCCCGAACGGCAGCCACCGGCGTTCGGGCTTTTGCGTCGATCAAGGTGTGGAAGGGCAGAGGCCCTGCGGTATTACTTCAACCGTTTTTCGTCGGACACCGACAGTTTCTTGCGCCCTTTGGCGCGGCGGCGCGACAGTACCTTGCGGCCATCCTTGCTCTTCATGCGAGCTCGAAAGCCGTGTTTATTCACCCGTTTGCGGCGGCTGGGTTGGAAGGTCCTTTTCATTGGTTTGGATCCGTTTTATGCTTCACAGAAACGAGGGGCAAAGGTAGCGCTATTCCGGCAAAGTGCCAAGAGTAGCCCCCACTTCGGTGGAAGTCGACGGAGCATTTGCTTGAATCCTGAGCAGGAACTCCTATTTTAGGCCTTCCAAAACCCAAACGCCCTATGGCCAATTCTACTGCCTCTTCCACCTCCCGATCCACTGCCTTCGCTTATGTGGCGCTGGCTTATGTGGCTGCCATTGCGGCCGGCATCGGCGCGGCCTACCTGTACCGCGATGCCGGCTGGCATCCCCTGGTGCTCGTGCTGGTTGCCGATGTGGTGGCTACGGTCGTCATTTTCATCTTCAGCTTCATTTTCAAGAACAGCAGCTTCTACGATCCGTACTGGAGCGTGATCCCCATCGTCATCGTGGCCTACTTTGCCTGGCTCGGCGCCGGCATTGGCGATCCCCTGCGCATCGGTATGCTGGTCTTTCTGGTCAGCTTCTGGGGGGTGCGCCTTACCTACAACTGGGTGCGCGGCTGGACCGGCCTGCACCACGAGGACTGGCGCTACGTGGACTTTCAGCGCACGACCGGCAAGTGGTACTGGCTGGTGAGCTTTTCGGGCATTCACCTGTTTCCGACCATTCTGGTCTTTTTGGGCTGCATGGCCCTGTACCCGGCCATGGTACTGCCCGGGCGGGCGCTGAACGCCCTGGACGTCTTCGCCTTCCTGTTCACTTTTGGTGCGGTTTTGATCGAGCTCATCGCCGACGAGCAGTTGCATCGCTTTAAGAAGATCAAAAAACCGGGCGAAACGCTCACCTCCGGCCTGTGGGCCTACTCGCGCCATCCCAATTACTTCGGCGAGGTCTCCTTCTGGTGGGGGTTGTTCTTTTTCGCCATGGCAGCCGATCCCACTGCCTGGTGGACCATCGTAGGTGCGCTGAGCATGACCCTCCTCTTTTTCTTCATCAGCATCCCGATGATCGACAAGCGCATGCTGAAGCGCCGCAAGGATTACGAGCAGATCATGAAGCGCATTCCGGCCATCGTTCCGTGGTTTCCGAAAAAGGGATGAGGACCGTGCGCGGCCCGAACGCGGATAAAAAGCAATTATGTTTCGGATAACCGTTGGAATCACCCTGCTTTTACTGGGCGCAAGCCCGCTTTGTGCCCAGCGGGACGCGCTGTCCTGGGGTTCCCTCTCGTTCCGGAGTGGCCACTGGCGATCGGGGCCGCAGGACCTCATGCCCCGGGATCCGGATCGCGCGCTGCTGAGCTATTACCTCACCTGGGACGGAGACGGGGATCCCGCCCTTTCGATCCGCTTTTCCACGGGCGAGGCCGGCCACTGGACCTCCTGGCAGGATCTGGAACCCTATGTGCACAATCCCGGCGGGCGCATTTCCGGGCTGTACTTCGTACCCGACGGGCAGATGCGCTTTGAGCTGCGCTCGCGCAATCCGAAGTTGAGGCGGATCAGCGCCTATTTTTACCGGCCCGGCGCCAGCGGCGAACTGCCCGCCCGGCCTTCCGTCGCCTCCGGACAACGGGCGTGCCCCTGCCCCGTACCTGCGCTGGTGCAGCGGACGGACTGGTGCCCGGGCGGCGCCTGCCCGCCCAATCCCAATCCGGTCTTCACCGACGTGAGCCACCTCATTGTGCACCATTCGGACACCCCTAATTCGGCCGACGACTGGCCGGCCGTAGTGCGCGCTATCTGGAATTTTCACGTCAATGGCAACGGCTGGTCAGACATCGGCTACAACTACCTCATCGATCCCGATGGCGTGGTGTACGAAGGGCGGGGCAACGACGTACTGGGCGCCCATTTTTGCGGGCAGAACACCAACACCCTGGGGGTGTGCATACTGGGTGATTTCACCGCTGTGGTCCCCACCCTCGAAGCCCGCCTGGTGCTGGCCGACCTGCTGGCCTGGAAAACCTGTGACATCGGCGCCGATCCGCTGGACTCTGCGTTTCACGCCCCTTCAGGCCTGACCCTGCCGCACATCTGCGGCCATCGCGACGGCTGTGCCACCAGCTGTCCGGGCGATCAGTTCTACCCCCTTTTGCCCGACCTCCGGCAGTTCGTGAGCGATTGGATCGCGGCCGGTTGCGATCTGCTGCTGGGACCGATTTTGCTGGCCGGTGCGGAGGAGCCTTCCGGTACCGTATTCCTGCAATGGGCCGACAACAGCAGCCTGCCGGCGCCGTACGAACTGCAACGCGCCGACGCAGGGGATTCCGTCTTCTCGACACTTGTCATCCTGCCCTCCGATGCGGTCTCCTTCCCGGATACCGGCATTGTGGCCGGCACCGCCTACGGATACCGCCTGCGCGCCTTCGACGGGTCGGATACCTCGGCCTGGAGCAATGCCGTCTGGGTGCAGACCGATCCGATATCCGGCCTGAACTCCCCGAAGGCCAATGCGGAGTTGCGGCTGTTTCCCAATCCCGTACAAGACCGGCTCAGCGTTCAATGGCGGGGTGCAGTGCCCGAAGTCCTCCAATTGGTAAACGGCCAGGGCCAGGTGGTTTGGCGGCAAACGGGGCTACCAGATGCCGGCTCCTTCCAGCTATCCGTAGCGGGCTTACCGGCGGGATATTACGCCTTGCAATTATCGGCCGGGGGGCGCCTGCTCGCTCAGCGCCTGCTGATCAAGCGGTGACGTATTGCTTTTTTCCGTCTCGTTGGTTATTTTGAAAGAAAAAAAAACCATGGTACGTTCTATTGCTTTTTGCCTGATCGCCTGCGCCGGCCTGTTCCTGAGCACCTCGGTCGCCCCGGTTCAGGAGCGCGTAGAGGTCAACTTCAACCAGCCCTACACCCTGGAAGAACTTCTGGATATCAAACTGGAGGTAGCTGACGCACACGGTATATCGCTGGTGTACCGGGAACTCTCCTTCGACGAAGACGGGAAGTTGGTAGGGATTTCCTTTCAGGTGGATTGTCAGGACGGTTTTTCCGGCAGTGCTTCCCAAAAGCCGCTGGATTACGACCATCCGATCGGTTTTTTCCGGGACTACCGTCCGGATGCAACGGAGGCGTTCGGTACGGGCGGCCTGTAAGAGCCTTCCGCAATCCCGGGAACGATGGTCGGTCTTAAGGCAATAAAGCCCGCCCATTCTATCACGGAAAATAAGCTCTTTATACCTGGCCATGCCCTTTTCGCTACCCAACTGGCCGGTGTGCAGGGCAGCGTGTGCCCGGGGATGTGGGGACGACGCTTTGGTGCAGGTGGTAGAACGGTAGCCGAGCCGCCGGCCCAGGAGGTTGCGAAACCGGCGGCGGCCACTGACGAAGATGCGCGTGTGGGCGAGCCCAAGGAGGAGGCCGTACAGGTTTGCAGAAAAAAAGCGAGTTCGCCTGCTGGAGCGCAACAGGAAAAAGCGCTACAGAGGGGCTTGCCCGGACTGGCAGTTTGGGCTATCTTCATAAAAAGCACGCTTATGGGATGGTATCAGCGCGTTATTCTGCCCCGGGTCATCCACGCCGCCTGCAGCTCGAGCCCAGCTGCCAGGCAGCGGGCCAAGGTCGTGCCGCGGGCCCGGGGCCGGGTCCTGGAGATCGGCCTGGGCTCCGGGCTGAACCTGCCCTATTACGACCCCTCGGAAGTGCGTCGCGTCTGGGGACTCGAGCCTTCGGAAGCCCTGCGCAAAATGGCCCGGCAGGCATCGGTTCCCGACGAGATCGCACTGGAGTTGCTCGCCGCCGAAGCCGAAGCCATCCCTCTGGAAAAGAATGAGGCCGATACCGTATTGATCACCTACACTCTCTGCACCATAGCCGATGTGCCCCGGGCGCTGGAGGAGGCCCGGCGCGTCCTTAAGCCGGGCGGGCAGCTGCTCTTCTGCGAGCACGGCCGGGCACCGGATGCCGCTGTACGGCGCTGGCAGGATTGGGTCAACCCCCTTTGGAAGCGAGCCGGCGGCGGCTGTCATCTCAATCGCGATATTCCGGCCTTGCTCCGGGCGGGCGGATTTGCCATCCAGGATCTGCACAGCATGTACATCCCCGGCTGGAAGCCGGCCAGTTTTAACTATTGGGGCGCTGCCTACCCCAAATAATGCAGATTAGCCTTAACCCGGAAAATTCACCGAATTTTCCGCCCGAAGGGCTGATGAATTGCAAAATTCTGTAAATCAAACCATTACGAATAATGCAGTTCAATTCTTACTTTTATACGGTTTTAATGATAAAATGTCATATTCTTAAGAGGCATTTTATCCTTAAAACCGTGAATAATTCGGGTTAACGCTGTGAAAAGAAAATAAAAACTAAAACGTACGGTAACCTGAGCTTCTCAAACGATTTTTTCTGGAGAAAACAAGAAGGCTTTTTTCAGGGGAGGTCGGGCTTTCCATTGTTGCATTACTTCTATTCGTGAACGACCTATGGCTGTATCATCTGTTCCTGTCGGACATCACACTGTAGCTCCTTATCTCATTGTGGAGCAGATCGAACCGCTCATCGCTTTTTTGCAGCATGCCTTTGATGCCAAGCTGGTCTACCAACTGCAGCGCCAGGGCGGTGAAGTCAACCATGCCGAGTTGCAGATCGGCGACTCTCGCCTGTACCTGGGGCTGGCTTCGGAAGGTTGGGGCCCTTTCCCCTGTATGGTCCATCTCTATACTGATGATGCCGATGCATGGTACCGGCGGGCACTGGAAGCCGGTGCCCGGTCTTTTATGGAGGTGGCCGATCAGTACTACGGCGACCGGGCTGGCGGGCTGATTGGCCCCCAAGGCAACTATTGGTGGGTAGCCACGCGCAAAGAAGATCTGAGCCCAAACCAGATCCAACAGCGAGCCTTCCGGCGCCGGGAAGAGCGGTCGAGGCGGCAATCAGGAGAAATCCCGTAGCTTTGTTTATCCAACAAGGCACACCCTACCATGGTAAAAGAACCGAAGCCCACGACTTTTCTCACGCCGGCCAAAACCTACAGTGGGAAAGACTTCAGCTATGCCAGCCCGCACGACAGCTGGCTCAAGCAAAAGATCATACGCACTATTGAGCACCTCACCGGCCGCAAGACGCTGCAGGATATGTACGATCAGCTGCTGGCCAGTGATCCCAATCCCTGGGACGTCTGGCAGCAAGGCCTGAAGATCCTGAATATCGGCTGGGCGTACGCCGAGGATCAGCTATCGAAGATTCCCACAGAGGGGCCGATCATCTTCGTGGCCAATCACCCCTTCGGCGTGGTGGACGGCGCCATTTTCTGCCACCTCATCACGCGGGTCCGGAAGGACTATTTCCTGCTGGTCAACGAAGTGCTTTCGCACGTGCCCTTTCTGCAGGGGCACCTGCTGCCGGTGGACTTTCGGCAAAACGAACAGGCCCTGGCTACCAATCTGGCCACCAAGCAGCGCACCACGGATCGCCTGCGCGAGGGGGATGTGCTGGCTATTTTCCCTTCCGGCGCCGTAGCTACGGCCATGAAGTTTTTCGGCGAGGTGGAGGAACTGCCCTGGCGCCGCTTCATCTGTACGCGCATTCACGAGACCCAGTGTACTGTGGTGCCGTTTTACTTCCACGGGCGCAACAGCCGGCTTTTCCAGCTGGTGAGTAAGTTCAGCATGAACCTGCGCCTGGGCCTGCTCCTGCACGAGATCATGAACAAGCGCGGAACGACCATTCAGGTGGAGATCGGCGACCCCATCCCCTATGCCGACATGGCTCCCTATGAAGACCGCCAGGAACTTATTGATTTTCTCAAAGCGCGGACCCTGGCTCTGGGCAACGGGCAGGCGCGCATGGGCGCATCCACTTCTTCCCCTTGATTGCTGCCCCCCCAACGATTGGGCGAACTCTCTTCGGTGCGATTATCTGTCGACCGGGGCGGAAGGGGCAAACCGACGAACCGACGAATGTAGACTGTTGAAGGAGAACTCCTGCAAACGGATGCCCTATCCCTTCTACCTTCATAAATCTTCCGTTCTTCGGTTTCCTATTCCAGCACGTGAATATTCCGCTCCGCACCGATGTCTTTCAGCACCTGCGGCCAGACGGTGACGCTCACCTCGCCGATGTGGGCCTTCTGGAGGAGCAGCATCATGAGGCGCGACTGGCCGATGCCGCCGCCCACGCTCAGCGGCAGTTCGTTGTTGATGATAGCCTGGTGGTAGGGCAGCTCCAGGAAGTCGAGCTGGCCGGTGATGGTCAGCTGCTGGCGCAGGGTTTCGGCATTCACCCGTATGCCCATGGAGGAGAGCTCGTGGCGGCGTTTGGTGACGGGGTTCCACACCAGGATGTCGCCGTTGAGGCCGTGGCGGGGCTGACCGTCTTCGGTGGTGGTGGGCGTTACCCAGTCGTCGTAGTCGGGGGCGCGCAACTCGTGGGGGTAGCCGTCGGCCAGCTCGGCGCCGATGCCGATGATGAACACGGCCGGATGCTCCTGCACCAGGCGGGTTTCGCGCTCCTGGCGGGGCAGGTCGGGGTACATGGCCAGGATGTCTTCGGCATGGATAAACGTGAGCTCCCTGGGCAGGGGCGGCACATCGGTCCGGTTCAGGGCGGGGAATTCGCGGCGCAGGTAGTCCTCCGCATCGGTGAACACGCGCCAGATCTTGCGCACGATGTCCTTGAGGAAATCCAGGTTGCGCTGCTCGGCGCTCATCACGCGCTCCCAGTCCCACTGATCCACATAGGCGGAGTGGTCGTGATCCAGGAAGTAGTCCTTGCGCACGGCCCGCATATCGGTATTAATGCCTTCGCCCAGAGCGCAGTCAAACTGCTTGAGGGCCACGCGCTTCCACTTGGTGGCAGCCTGCACCACCTGAGCGTGGATGGGGTTTTTCTCGTGATCGTTCTTGATGTAGAAGCTCACCGGGGTGCGGGAGCCGTCGCGATCCAGGTAGTCGTTCACGCCGCTGTTTTCATCTACGATCAGGGGCACTTCCACGGTGAAGAGGTTGAGCGCCTTGTTGAGCTCGTCCATGATGAAGCGCTTGCCCCGGAAGAGGGCTTTCTGGGTGTCTTTCTTGTTGAGTACGGAGGTGTAGTTTTGCGGCAGGACTTTGGCCACGTCTTCGTAGGTGCCTATGCCGGGGCCGGCCAGGTCGGCTTTTTTATTGCTCATGCGGTCAGGGTTTTGGTTCGGAAAATTACAGGTGGGCAAAAAGTACGCATATCCGTGCGGGAAAACCGTTGACCTTTTTCCATTGGGGCGATGATTTTAGTCAAGGGGTTTATTTTTTTGCCCCGCATCACCGAATTTGTATTTTTCTACCAATCGGCGATTATGAAATACTGTACCCAGGTCGAGATCGCCCTGCCCGTAGAGCAGGTGGCCGAGTTGCTGCACAGCCCGGAGGATATGTACCGGTGGATGAAGGGCCTGAAGCATTACGAATCGCTTCAGGGCGAAGCGGGCCGGGTCGGCTCCAGGAACCGGCTGGTTCTCCGGGCGGGCAAGCGCGAGATGGAGATGATCGAAACGGTCACGGCCAGCGATCTTCCGCACGCCTGGACCTCCCGGTACGAGACCCGGGGCGTGGTCAACATCGTGACCAACCGCCTGGAGGCCGTGGATGAGAACCGCACCCGCTACACGGCCGAGCAGGAGTTCCGCTTTCAGCAGTGGGTGCCCCGCCTCATGGCCTGGCTGCTGCCCGGTCCTTTCAAAAAGCAGTCGGTAAAGCACATGCGCGATTTCAAGCGCTATGCCGAACAGCAGGGTATGTCCGGCGATTGACCGCAGTGCGCGGTGGGGCATGCCTTGGGTTAGAACGACTGGTATCCTCCTCCGGGTTATCCGGTAAGCGGCCAGTGCACGCCCCGGCGAAAAGCTTTGGGGCAGCAATCGCGCAGGATGCCCAGTTGCTCGGCTATGGCCGGGTCGGAGGCCGTATCGCGTTGCTGCAACTGCCGGTTGAGTTCTTCGGCAAAATCCACGTCCGAGAAGGCCTGGAGCTGATACTGGCTGGCCTTTACCCACCACTGCACGAAGGGCCACTTGTCACTGCCTTCCAGTAGTTCTTCTTCTTTCCTGACCAGCTTGTGCTTGCGCTCCAGGCTGCAGATGCGTTCGAAGGCTTCCGCTTTAAAGAGAGCCTCCAGGTAGATGGCGAAGTAGGTGTGCCAGCGCACCTGCAGGATCTCCTTGTGGTAGGCCTGGTAAAAGGTGTTGGCATAGCTCACGGCATTTTGCCGCTTGCCGTTCTGCAGCAGGGCTTTGATGTAGTAGGCCACGAAGCCGATCTTGTTGTGCATGTTCTTGCTGGCCTTCATCTCCTCGGTGGCCGAGCGCATCAGTTTGAGGGCTTCCGCTGCCTTGCCGGCCCGCAGCAGTACGGCGCTGAGGTTGTTGACGTAAAAGAGGTAATCGTGATTGCGGTCGCGTATGGCGTAATAGCCGTAGCCGATGGCTTCGTCGTACTGCCGCAGCTTGGCGTGGGCAATGAGCCGCAGGTGGTAGTAGTTGATGAGAAAGCGGCGGGAATAGTACTTCCCCTGCCTGAAGCTGCGGTCCAGGTAGTCGAATTTGTCCCACAGGGATTCGATGCGCCGGTAGTTGAAGCTGATGAAGCTCAGGCGCACGAAGGCCGAGTAGCGGCTGTAGCCGTCCTGTTCTTCGTCGTAGAACACCTGGTTGAGCCAGCGCTCCCACTGTATGGACTCCGTGGTGTTGGCCTTGTACTGCTGCACGATGTCGATCGTGGCCTGGTGAAGCTGCTCCTGGATGCGCTGGTACTTGTCGTAGCGCACCTTATAAGTCTGCAGGAAGTCGTCCAGCAGTTCGTAGTCCTTGGGTCGCAGGCGGATGAGCAGAAACTGGTGGTAGCGCTGCAAAAGCTCATACCAGCGGCCGAAGAAAAAGCTCGGGTAGGTATAGGCCTTGATCTTGCGCAGAAGCACGGCTTCCTGCTGAGGGCGGATGGCATCGGTGAGAATGGCCCTCTCCGTTTCGGTGATGTAGTGGATCTCCTCGTCCACATCGATCTGGCTGAGTTTGCGCTGGATCCAGTTTTTGAGGTCGGAGTATTTGCGCTTGTCGATGGAGGTGTCGTAGGGCAGGAAGTGATCGCGCCGCCGGGCATTCTCCCGGATGCGCTCCAGGATGCGGATGCGGTCGGGGTCCTCCAGCTGGCCGGCTTCCAGCAGAAAGTCGGCCTCGTGGGGCAGCAGGCTGTTGGCAAAAGCGGAGAAGGACTGCAGTTTGGCACGCATGGCTGTGGGTTCAACCCTTTAAGCTCCGGATTTTTTGGCAAAAAAGCACGTTCGGGCCGGGAATTCCGGTCCGGGCGCAGGCCTTCACCGGGTGGAGAGGAAGGCTTCGATGCCTTCGGCCACGCGGCCGGCCTGGTCCCAGGGCACGAAGTGTCCGCAGTCCGGCAGCATCACGAGGCGGGCGTCGGGCAACTGGTCCACGCCCATCTGCCCCACTTTTTGAGGGCTGAGGTCGGGATGGAACAGCCGGTTGGGGATGAGCAGGTCATCCTGGCCGAAGAATACCCGTACCGGCAGGCGGATCTCCGGCAGGCGCTCAAACACGGGTTCGCGCAGCATGGCGCTTACGGATTGGGCCACCCCCTCACAGTAGGTCGCAAAGGTGGCGGCCTGCTCTTGCATTTGCAGGCGATCTGCCAGCATGAAAGCGGCGTCTTCGGGCAACTCGCTGCCGTGAAAGTTGAGGTTGAAGGAGGTGCGCACCTTGTCCGGTGGCGTTTTTCGCAGGGCCTCCGGGTTTACAAACGCACGCAGCATCTGCCCCTGCTGAGGGGTGAAGGTCTCGAAACCGGCCGGCGCCAGCAGCACCAGACCGCTGAGCAACTCCGGCTCCAGCCGGGCCAGCCACAGGCCGATCTGTCCGCCCATGGAATGGCCCACAAAAACCACCGGTTGCAGGTCCCTGGCCCGGCTGAAGCCGGCCAGGGGGCGGGCGTCGCCTTTGAGGCTGCCGGTAACGG
>JAJDFU010000399.1 GCA_020528935.1 Saprospiraceae bacterium
GGTTCCGTGCGGTCTGGTGCGCCTTTCCCCCCAAGACCGGCTCCTGCAGTGTTCACGACCTGGCGTGTGCCTGGCGCGTGGTACAGGAGGTGGAGAATAGTTGCGACCTGGTGATCGTCTCTTTCCACGGTGGGGCCGAGGGAGTCAAACACCAGCATGTACCTCTAAAGACCGAGACGTACTACGGTGAAAACCGCGGGGACGTGTACCGCTTTGCCCATGCGGTGGTGGACGCCGGTGCCGACATCGTCTTTGGCCATGGGCCACACGTTACCCGCGCGGCAGAAGTGTACAAAGACCGCTTTATCATCTACAGCCTGGGTAATTTCTGTACCTACGGCCGCTTCAACTTGCGCGGCGTATCGGGCATTGCGCCCATCGTAGCTGTAGAGGTGGATCGGGAGGGGCATTTCCTGGGCGGCAAGATCACCTCCGTATATCAGGCCAAGGCCCACGGACCGAAACTGGATGAGCAGGCACGGGCGCTGGAGGTTTTGCGCGAGCTCTCCCGGGCGGATTTTCCCGAGTCGCCCCTGCGGATGGACGAAGACGGCACCCTGTCCGTCGAAAAGCCCTGAGGATTTTTCCACTTTATCGTAGATTGGACGGGTCATGTCCGATTTGGTCGAACATTCAAGCCGGTGCCTTAATTGCGGTGCGTCCATCCGCGAGGCCGATGCTTATTGCGCGCATTGCGGGCAGGCCAATAAGCCCTCGCGCATTCCCCTCTGGAGTGCCCTGCGCGACATCTTCGAGCAGGTCTTCGACCTGGACTCCAAGCTGTTGCGCACCCTGCGCGGGCTGTTGCTTCCCGGACAACTTACCCGGCAATACTTCGCGGGCCGGCGCAAGAGCTTCCTCCACCCGGCGCGGCTGTTCCTGATCTCGGCCGTAGTCTTTCTGGCCCTGTTCAGCTTTCGCACCCTTCAACTTGCACAAAGCGACCTGGAGCGCGATTTCGAAGCGATCCGCGCCCAGGGGTACCACCAAAAGGAACTGGCCAAGTTGTATGCCGATATCGACAGCCTGCGGGACTTGCGTCCGCAGGATGCCTCCTGGCAGATGGCGCTGGACAGCCTCTCGAAATCTATCGGCGAACCGGATTCGAGCTCTATCACGCTGGGGCTTTTTTCCTTTTCGTGGAAGACCGGAATCCAGGCTTCCAGCCGGGAGGTGCGCTGGAAGGACCTGCTCACGCTACCCATGGAGGAGCTTTTGAAAAAATACGAGATCGAAAACTACTGGGAGCGCCTTTTCCTGGAGCAAATGGCGAGGGTGGCACGGGATGGCAAGGGGTTTTACCAATTTGTTTTGGGGCAACTCAGCTGGATGCTCCTTTTTATGATGCCGGCCATCGCCCTGGTGCTCAAGCTGTTCTACATCCGGCGGGGGCGCTATTTCGTAGAGCACCTCTATTTCACCTTTCACACCCACAGTTTCGTGTTTTTGCTGTTCGGGCTGGCGGTGCTGATCAATCCCCGCTTCGGCATCTGGGGCGGATTGGCTCTGGTGGGTAGTGCCGTATACGTTTACCTGGCCTTTCTTCGGTATTACGGCCAATCCTGGTTCAAAACGCTGGTGAAAGTGTTCCTGATCTCCAATGTATACCTTTTCATTGTGGTGATATTTTTCGCCTTCACCATTCTGCTCAGCGGGCTGTTCTACAGCTAGGGTTCGGCCGTTTGCCGGCCAAAGCGTATTTTTAGGG
>JAJDFU010000015.1 GCA_020528935.1 Saprospiraceae bacterium
CCCGGGCTCCCAGGCTTTGCCCCACAATAGCGGTACCGCTGATCAGGCCACCGCCGCCTACCGGGGCCAGAAGCAGGTCGAACGGCCCGGCATCCTCCCACAGCTCCAGCGCGGCCGTGCCCTGGCCGGCAATGACGTTCCAGTCGTTGTACGGATGTATGAAAAAGGCACCGGTTTCGGCCTGCACCGCCGCCAGGCGGGCCTCGCGATGCGCCGGCGTGGGGCCGCAGGAAATGATGTTCGCCCCGTAGCCGGCCGTTGCCCGGCGCTTGATGCCGGGGGCATTCTCCGGCATGACGATATAAGCCGGCACCTGCAGCTGACGGGCGGCCCGGGCCACAGCCTGAGCGTGATTGCCCGAAGAATGCGTACAAAGCCCACGGCGGAGCTGACCGGCACCCAGACGCAGCGCTGCGCTGGCCGCTCCGCGCATTTTGAAGGCACCTACCTTCTGAAAGTTTTCGCATTTGAAAAACAGACGGGCGCCGCTTCGCTCATCCAGGTGGGCGCTGGTGAACACGGGCGTGCGATGGATCAGGGGCGCAATGGCTTGCTCCGTTTCCCGGATATCCGCAAGCACAGGCGCACCGGAAAGCGGCTTCAGGGTAGCGGTTGGCGGCATGAGCAAAATGTTTGAAGCGTGCCGGTACTCAGTCGCCGGCATCGGAAGACGCCCGGGACGGGGGCCCCGTCTTGAGGCCCCGAATATCCTTGTAGTGGCGTTTGAGCCAGGTGGCCAGGCCGTCCAGGCCGGGA
This sequence comes from Saprospiraceae bacterium, assembly GCA_020528935.1. Taxonomy (GTDB): domain Bacteria; phylum Bacteroidota; class Bacteroidia; order Chitinophagales; family Saprospiraceae; genus JAJDFU01. The sequence goes on from JAJDFU010000015.1 coordinate 757, forward strand.
AACAGCACCCGCTCGTTGATATTGGATTGGTCCAGTTTGTCGCGAATCTCCCATTTCAGCTCTTTGGGAATGACGATTCGAAAATGGCGAATGGTCGTGCAGCCCAGCCACTCGTGCAGCTGGGTGTCCGGATTGGACATCATGGAAAAAACGGCATACTGGTTGACGATGCGTTGGTCAATACTGGGCGGCTCAAAGAAAACGATGAAGTCTTCGTGTTTCATCTGCTTCAGCTCCTCCAGGCTTCGCGCGGCTTTATCCATCATTTCAGCCGTGAAAATATGAGAGCCTTCTTCTTCGATGATCACCTTGAGCTGATCGGGCAGGTAGCGCTTGGAGTCCACGTAATTGATGGCCCAGATCATACCGTCCTCATCGTAGGTCGTGAAGTCGCTGGTGGCGAAATGCAGGGCCACGTAGGGCGAGTAGGTCCAGTCGAGCAGGCGGGTGGGCAGGCCGTGGTGTTGCGCCAGGGCCAGCCAGTTCCACACGGATTTTTTTTCGTCCTCGATCTGGGAGTATTTGCGAAAGTTGCGCAGCAGGTGGCGCTCCAGATGGGACTCGCCCAGGCGGTTGAGACTGGTGGACAGGTCGTAGTTGGTATCCTCCAGGCCCCGATACACGTAGGCCGAGCGGTAGCGATTCAGTTCGTGTGCGAAGGAGTCGTGATAGAGCGCCTTCTGGAGCTCTTCCCAGGAGTTCACACGAATGATATCGCCCTTCATACTGCGCTGGACCATAACGGCTCGGATTGTGCGATAAAGGTAGGGAAAAAAGCAGTGGCACCGAGCCGGCAGCTGAATCCCCGAATGGTAAAACTGCCTACTCATGACTGTTCAACACCAATGCTGCTGTGCGCAAGGATTTCACCGGTCAAAGGCCTGTAAAGGGACCGGGCCCCCCTCTTGCATATGCGACGCCCAGAGGCTGGTTTTTTTTGGGAAACA
>JAJDFU010000550.1 GCA_020528935.1 Saprospiraceae bacterium
GGCTTTTCTTCCTCTTCCCGCTCGAAGCGAAGGCTGGCGCGCACCACTTTAAAAATCGTGAGGTTGGGCAAGGACATTATCGTAAAGCGATGTTTGTCAGGGCCCAACCTCCCGGTACATGGTAGTGGGTAGGGGGTATATGGACGTCAGCATGCTCTACTACCTACTACCATCTACCAGGTACAACGTGAGGTTCTCACATTCAGCCATTTAACGAACAACTCGACCTCCAACCTCACGTTAAAAAAGAGCTCGTTCTCACTCGCCGGGTAGACGGGCTGCCCGACTGGCGGAAGAGGAAAGAGGAGCTGGAAGGGGGGGATGGGTAATGAAAATCGAATCAAACGAGATTCGTTGACAGCAATAGGTTTGCCTCAAATCTTAGTATTTCGCTATCAAAAACTTAGGGGTACACCCAAAAGTTTTCAAGCGCCTATACACCCGACCGCTATTCCTTTTACCTACCCTCTCCTTACCGCTCAAACGTCCCCCCGGCAAAATCATCCGGCCACAGCCACACCCGCACGCGTGCCAGGCCGGCGTAGTCCAGGGTGCTCTGCAGCCGGATGAGGTGCTTGTAGTCCTGCCGGCCCTTGTCGGGGCGCAGCAGCAGGACGATGCCGGGCCGGCGGTTGGTCTGCAGGGCATACCACAGGGCCTGCCCGATGGCGTGCTTCCACTTGGGCGCCCATTCCACCTCGATGGCGTAGGTGTCTGTGACGATGTCGGCCCGCCCGCCTTCGACCGTCACCTCCGTCTGGCCGCGGAAGTAGCCGTTGATCCGGCGCACGTAATCGGCTTCCGAAGGCTGGGCAACGGCCTGAGTGTACAGGGCGAACAAGAAAAACGATAGCATAAAAAGGCGCATCATGAATTCCGGTTGGTTTGGCGCTCTGGTCGCAGGGCTTCCCGCTTCGGGGCATCCGGCCCCCCCGGACGACAGCACGCGAAAAGCATGCGCGCCGCAGGCAGGCTTTAACCATGGAAACCATGTAACGCTTTTTTCTTATTATTCGTTCTGAAAATCCCCCTTCAGCGCCTTCCGCCCGTTGCGGGAGGGCTTTTCCCCAAACGACAACCGCGAAAACCCTATGGCAGTCACCCTGGAACGCTTGCAAAACCTGGAATCGGGCATGACGCGCACCCTCAAGCCCATCTTTGCGGTGGCCAATGTGGCCAATCCGCTGGTCACGGCCCTGACCTTTGCCGTGGGCATGGTCTTTCGCTTCATCAAGATGGGGCAGCAGGTGCGCGAGCGCAAAGAAGAGGCGCAAAAGCTCATGGACGCCGCCGTGCGGGCCGAGGGCATCTTCCGCATTCCGGTGCAGGTGAAACCCGACCGCATGAAGATCGACCCCTTCATCCGGCGCGACCTCAAGCGCATTTACCCCATCGCCCACGAGCAGCTGCAGCCCGAACTCAAGATCTACGGCGACGAATCCCATCCCGACTGGGCCGATGCTGCCGAGATCCTCCGCATCGCCACTGAGATCATTCCCGAGGTGTATCTCGATCTGACCTTCGACGACAATCCCGTGCTGGACGACCTCTTCGGCAAGTGGCTGGACCCCGGCAACCCGCAGTTCGGCCACATGGTTCGCGAGCTCAAGATCCTCCTGCAGAACGAGGAGGTGTCCATCCCCCGCCTCAGGGAGATGCTGCCCGCATATGCCCACGAGGCCATCAAGAACTACCACCTCGACCTCAGCCCCGAGCAGGAGGAAGCCCTCACGGCCATGAGCGAGGAGCTGAGCGGCTTCATCTTCGACGAGCTGGTGGGCGACTCGGGGGCCACTTCCCAGGCCTTGTCCTTTGTAGTGGAAAAGCGCCGGGAAGCCCTGGATGCCGAGATCGAAGACCTGCTGGCCAAACGGAGCGAACTGGAGGACGAGGCCCTGAGCGGCCGGGCCCAGCCCACCAAGACCATCCAGCAGATCGACAAGCGGCTGGAGGAGATCGAAACCATGAAAGAGCGCATTGCCAGCGCCGTATGAGCCACCCACGACCAAAACCCATCCACATGACGCGCTATCTGCCTTTTCTGCTCATTCTCCTGCTGCTGCAATGCGCCGGCCCGCGGCGGGCGGGATTCGAATCGTCCTATCAGAAAGCCTTGAACGCCTATTACGCCAGCCTGGACGATCGCGATTTCAACAAAGCCCTCCAAAAGATCGATCAGGTGCTGCAGGCCAATCCCGGCGACCTGGAATCGCGCATCCTGCGCGCCCAGGTGTACCTGAGCCAGTACCGCTTTCAGCAGAACGCCAATGCCCGCGACCGCCTGCTGCGCGACCTGCAGAGCCTGGAGCGCGGCCTGCGCCCGGGCGACGCGACCAGCGATTGGGTGGCACCCCGCCTGTATACCACTACGGGCGACTGGTTGCTGCTGGAGGGGAATTATCAGCTCATCCGGCTGGACACCGCGCAAGTGCAGCTGTCGGCTCCGCGCCGCTCGGCGAATGTCACCGGCGTGTACGCCCTGTACCGGGCCGCCCACCACTACTACGCTTATGCCGACAGCCTGGCCCACCTGGAGCGCGAGGAGGCCCCCAGCCCCGGACTCCTCAAGGAGCGGCAGCACGCCCGCGACGGGCTCATCCACGCCCATCAGGGCATGCTGGAAACCCTCTACCGCGTCGATCCCAACCGGCGCGCACCCCAGACGCAGGCCCGCCGCCAGCGGCTCATGGATCAGTTTGGCCGCCTGCTCTACGGCCAGTCTATTCAGGGGCCGCGCATGCCCTCCGCCGCCCTCACCTTCGACCCCTCCGTACACCGGGCCGCCGCCATCTACTACGATTCCCGCAACCTGCAGGTGGCCGAAACCCTGGAGGAGCGCTGCGCTGCCGGTGCCGCGCCGGCCGTGCTCGACTCCCTCTGGCACCGCCGCATCCGCATGGCCGAAGAAGCGGCCTTCCACCACCTCATGGAGGAGCTGCTCCGCCCCGGCGGCCAGGTCAAACAGGGTGAGGACGACCGCTTCATCCAAAACCTCAACTTCGAGCTCACCAGTACAAAGGCCTGTGAATGAGGTGCTCCGCACACGGGGCCTCAAAGGAAAACCATCCCGTCATTCGGTGCAGGGGATGTCCCTCCCCGGCTGGTGAAGCGCCGAAGCCATAAAACCATTCGCGGAAGCGAAATCCCGGCCTGATCTGCGGCGTTCAGCATCCTTCGTGCTTCCCCACTGACTTTTGTCACACTTCACCGCCATGAAAGTCATTTTATGCGGGCGCGGGTTTGGTCAATTTAGAGGCAGTGGCCGGAAAAGGATGTTGCGCACCGGCTGCTTTTTCCATGCCAAAAAAATCCTGTTCCGATGAAAAGCTTCTTCGATAATCTGACCATTCAGCCGGAAGAAGGCCTGACGGTAAGCCGCGAAGGCCGCATGATACAGATGGAGATCCCCTGTTGTGACGGAAGCTTGTTCACCTACATGTTCCCCCGGGATGAGCACTCCCTCTGGGTGGCGGCCTGCTGGGACCGCACCTTCGACTTCATCAACCGGGTGGATGCCGACGAGGCCCTGCAGTACGTGGAGGCCCGCTGGCCCTATATGGCCGAACTGCTCCGCAACGGCCTCAACGAAAAATACGAATCGGGCGCTCTGCGCCGCATAGACGATCCCGAGGCCGATTACAAAAAATGGGCCGTGCTCACCGTTGTGGAAGGCATCAGCGAGGTCAACTCTGCCGAGCAATTCTGGGGCTTCCCCCAGCTGCTGGGCGCTATCGAAAAAGTGCAGAAAGCCTCCGGCCGCCTGTACGAAGAACTGAGCAGCAACTGGCCCGAAGGCTGGACCGAGGAGGACAAGAATCTGTTCAACAAGTGCAACCTCAAGAACGACGCCCTGTTCTTTCAATTCGGCCTGACCGAAGCCTGAGTGGCAAACTGCGAACTTGCATACCTGTTTAGATAGGGTGATCATGCGCCGCGAGGCGGATGCGCACCGCTCTTTTTGAAAAACGCCCATGTCCGAACGGAATGGGCGGTTTTTTTTGGAGAAGCAATTTTCGCCTGCCGCTAGATGATCTCCGGAAAATCCTCCGCTCCCTCCCCCGGTTCCGGCAACAGCCCGGATCGCATCCTTTCCATCTGTTCGAACAGGGCCTCCACCGCGTCCAGGAATTCGGCGCTGATCCGGCCCTTCACTGCTTCCGCCGATTGCAGGCCATCCTGCATGCGGAACTTGTAGGTCTGCTCCAGCATCCCGTCCTCGATCTTGACCGACCAGCGGGTATTCATTTTGAACAGGGTGATCTTGAATCGGGGGTGGGCGATCTCTCCGGCTATGCGCATGGCGATCTTATTTTTTGGACTGTTGATTTTGAATGAGGGCGGTCAGCCGGCGGTACAGTTCCTCGTACCGGGGATGCTGTCGGCGCAGATAGGTCAGGTGCCGGTCGATGGTGAGCTGATCGCGGCGGCGGGCGGGACCCGTTTGGGCATCCCGCGGATGCTGCTGCTGCACCTTGCGGGCTGTTTCCAGCAAGAGCGGCCGCAGCAGAGCGGGATCCAATCCTTCTGCTTCGGCCAGCTCGAAGCCCAACCCGTAGAGGGCATTGGTGAAATTGTTGACGAAAACGGCGGCCACGTGCAGTACGGCCCGCTCCTCGTCGCTCACGACCTGCACCTGATCGCTGAGGGCCTGCCCCAGGCGGAGGAGCAGGGCTTCGTCGGACTTCCTGGCGGCAAAAACGCAGATCGGCACTTCGGCAAAATCCACCGGGCTGTCCCGGCTGAAGGTTTGCAGGGGATAGAACACGCCCCAGCGAGGGAAATGCCCCGCCAGCACCCGGCCCGGGGTGGCTCCCGAGGTGTGCACGGCCAGTGCCTCGGCGGAAACGAGTCCGGCCAGCCGGCCCGCCACCTCGGCGATGGCATCGTCGCGCACGGCCAGGATGTACCGTTCGGCATCGGGGCGGAGGTCTTCCCGTTTCCAGATGGGTGCCGCCCCGGTGCGGCCGGCCAGGGGTTCGGCCCGGCGGGGAGTGGGGCGGTACACTTGCAGGGGCGGGGATCCGCAGTGGGCGACCCGGGGGGCCCAGGGCCAG
>JAJDFU010000635.1 GCA_020528935.1 Saprospiraceae bacterium
CGGGGGCGTTTTCATGCACAAGCCATTAGCCAACCAAAGCAGAACAATTATGGATTTCAGTCTGTCCGAAGAACACATAGCCGCAAAAGAGGCGGCCCGCGAGTTTGCACAAAAAGACCTCAAGCCCGGTGTGATCGAACGGGATTCCAAGATGGAATACCCGGCCGAACAGGTACGCCAAATGGGCGAACTGGGCTTTTTGGGCATGATGGTAGCCCCGGAATACGGCGGGGGCGGCATGGACACGATGTCCTACGTGCTGGCCATGGAGGAGATCTCCAAAGTCGATAATTCCTGCTCGGTGATCATGTCCGTCAACAACTCCCTCATCTGCTGGGGGATCGAGACCTTTGGGAGCGAGGAACAAAAGGCCAAGTACCTGCCCAGGCTGGTCACCGGCGAATGGATCGGCTCCTTTTGCCTCAGCGAGCCGGAAGCCGGCAGCGATGCGACCAGCCAGCGCACGACGGCGGTGGACATGGGCGACCACTACCTGCTGAGCGGCACCAAAAACTGGATCACGAACGGCGGTACCTCCCAGCTGCACATCGTTATGGCCCAGACCGAGCCCGAAAAAGGTCACCACGGCATCAATGCCTTTCTGGTAGAAGCCGACTGGGAGGGCGTGACGGTAGGCGCCAAGGAAGACAAACTGGGCATCCGCTCCTCGGATACGCATACCATCATGTACAGCGATGTGAAAGTACCCAAGGAAAACCGCATCGGCGAGGATGGCTTCGGCTTCAAGTTTGCGATGAAGACCCTGAGTGGCGGCCGCATCGGCATTGCGGCACAGGCCCTGGGTATTGCCGGCGGGGCCTACGAGCTGGCGGTGGCCTACGCCAACGAGCGGGAGGCTTTCGGCAAGACCATCGGCAAGCACCAGGCCGTGGGCTTCAAACTGGCCAGTATGGCCACGGAGATCGAAGCCGCGAAAATGATGGTGTATCGCTCGGCCTGGCTCAAGGACAATCACATGGACTACGACGCGGCCAGTTCCATGGCCAAACTCTACGCCAGTGAAGTGGCCATGCGCCATACTGTAGAAGCGGTACAGGTTCACGGCGGTTACGGATTCGTCAAGGAATATCACGTGGAACGCCTGATGCGCGACGCCAAGATCACGCAGATCTACGAAGGCACCTCCGAAGTGCAACGCATCGTGATTTCGCGAAATATTCTCAAGGGACAGCTTTACCTGCCCATTTTGGAGGGCTACATGGAGAAGGTGTAGATGCTTGCCGGTTTCGACGGGATCAATCCTTTTCTCCTTCGTTTAGGAGCCAACAGCTTCAGGCTTTGTGCGTGCCGCCATGGAAGAAAGTAATTTGCATCCATATCGAGAAGCGGTTGTACAAATCGCAACCCCCTACAGTACGGGTACGGGGTTTTACCTGCAGCCCCACGGGCTCATCGTGACTGCCGAGCACGTGGTGCGCGACAACAGCGAGGTCATCGTTCGGGCGCAGCACATTCCCATGCAGATGGTCCGGGTCCTCTACCTGGATGAGTTGCACGATCTGGCGTTTCTGGACGCCAGCGGCGTCACCTCGGGGCCGGAAATCCCGATCGCCCAGGGCCCGCCCCTGCGAGAGGGGGAGGCGGTCGTGGCGGTGGGGCAACCCTTCGGGTTTCCCTATCAGCAGGCCCAAAGCAGGGTTTCCAATACCTCTTACGAGATCGCGGGCATCCGGTTTAT
>JAJDFU010000374.1 GCA_020528935.1 Saprospiraceae bacterium
AGGATACGGTGGTGCTCCGAGGCGGGTATTATTTGCAGGGCATGGGCGAGTAGCTCCCGGCTGACGGCGCAAGAAGAGGCCTTTGCACGGGCAAAAATCCGGGTTCTCCTGCGTCCACTTGCCTTTTTCCCCCTATTTTAGGGCAGAAGCGCACTGCGTATGCCTACGGAAAACGATCTGCTCCAAAGCCACGACGAAACCAGCCTGCACGGCTCCACCCGATTTCTGGACCGCTTCCAGGACTACCTGGGGGAGTTTGTGTACGGAGGCATCGACGGCAGCGTGACGACCTTTGCCGTCGTGGCCGGGGCCGTGGGGGCCAGTCTCGACAGCGCCATCATCATCATCCTGGGCTTCGCCAACCTGCTGGCCGACGGCTTTGCCATGTCGGTGGGCGCTTACCTGAGCACCAAAAGCGAGCGCGACAACTACCACAAGCACAAGGACATCGAGTACTGGGAAGTGGATAACCTGCCCGAGATCGAACGCGAGGAGATCCGCGTGATCTTTCGCGACAAAGGCTTCGAAGGGGCCTTGCTGAAGCAGGTGGTGGACGTGATCACCGCCGACAAGGATCGCTGGGTAGATGTGATGATGAAGGAGGAACTCGGTATGATGAAGGAAAGCAAATCGCCCTTTGCCATGGGCGCCATGACCTACTTTTCCTTCATTTTCGTAGGCCTGATCCCCCTCCTGGTGTATGTATGGGACTACGTAGGTCACTTTCCCGGCGATCTCTTCACCTGGTCCTGCGTGCTCACCGGCCTGGCCTTTCTCATCATCGGCTGGCTGAAATCCTACGTCACCCAGACCTCCCACCTCAAAGGCATTCTGGAAACCCTGGCTCTCGGATTCATTGCCGCTGCCGTGGCCTACTTCGTGGGGGATATCCTGGAGAAAATGATTATCTGAGCCCATGTTCGAGCAGCTTTTCCCCTATGAGGCGGCCTACATCGTACTGAGCGGATACCAGCGCTTTCACCATGCCTTCAAGCGCATTACCTACCGCGCCAAGGTGCACTTCAAGGCGCGCGACTGGCCGGGCATGCAAGCTGCCGCCCGCGAACGCCTGCAGCTGTATCGCGACGGCGTAGCGGAAACCGTGGATGCCCTCACCGGCTTCATGGGCGAACACCTGGCCGATGCCGGGCTGTGGCGCCAAATTCGCCTGGAATACCTGCGCGAGGTGTACAACCTGCCCACCCGCAACCTGGCCGAGACCTGGTACAACTCCATCTTCCGGCACAGCCATAAAGGATTGAGCGTGGACGAACAGCAGATGTTCGTGCACGCCACCGGCACCTACCGGGAGTTCCGGTCGCTCTACCCCATCTTTCACAGCCAGAAGTTAAACACTCCCCTGGAAGACGGGCTTCGAACCCTGCTGGATCGCTACGACTTCTTCTGCCCCTGGCAGGATCGCGAACGCGACATCCGGCGCATCGCCCATACCCTGCAGGAGAAACTCCAGACCCTGCTCCGCCGGCCGGCATCGCCCCGGCTCGAAATGCTGCGCAGCGTCTTTTTCCGCAACAAGGCCGCCTACCTGGTGGGGCGCCTGGTGCTGGCCGAAGGCGACTACCTGCCCTTTGTGCTGCCCGTGCTGAACGAAGAAGACGGCCTGATCGTGGACGCCTGCCTGCTGGAGTTTGACGATGTGAGTACCATCTTCAGCTTCAACCGCTCCTACTTCCTGGTGGATGTGGACATCCCCGGCGATATGGTGGACTTCCTGCAGACCATACTGCCCACCAAGAAAATGAGCGAGCTCTACAATTCGATTGGCCTGGAAAAACATGGCAAAACCGCCCTGTACCGGGAGTTTCTGCGCCACCTGCACCAATCGAAAGATCAGTTCGTCGTGGCGCCCGGCATACGGGGCATGGTGATGTCGGTCTTTACTCTGCCCAGCTACGGCATGGTGTTCAAGGTGATCAAGGACCGCTTTGAGCCCCCCAAGACGGTTACGGAAGACGAGGTCCGGCGCAAGTACCAGCTGGTCTTCCTGCACGATCGCGTGGGCCGCATGGCCGACAGCCACGAATTCGAGCACCTCGTCTTCCCCAAAGACCGCATGGATCCCGCCTTATTGGACGAGCTGGTGCGCGAGGCCGGCTCCAAGGTGATCGTGCGGGAGCGCGAGGTGGAGGTCCGACACCTGTACGTGGAGAAAAAAATGATCCCCTTGAACATCTACCTCAAGTCCGCCGGCCTGGAGGAAGCCCGGGCCGTGGTGGACGAGTACGGCAAGGCCATCAAGCAAATGGCCGCGGTGAACATCTTCCCGGGCGACATGCTGCTCAAGAACTTCGGCGTGACCCGGCTCCACCGGGTCGTCTTCTACGACTACGACGAGATCGGTTTCCTCACCGACTACCACTTTCGCCGGAAACCCCGGCCGCGCACTGAAGAAGAGGAACTGAGCGCCGAACCCTGGTATGCCGTTCGGCCGGGAGATATCTTCCCCGAAGAGTTTGCCACCTTCCTCATCGGCCGGGAGGACGTGCGGGCCCTTTTCCACGAGCTACACGGCGACCTCTTCGACGCGGACTTCTGGCAGGACATGCAGGAGCGCATCCGCCAGGGCGAACTGATGAGCGTGTATCCCTACCGGGAGGAAATGCGATTCCGCAATCGCTTCGCTACCTAGGCTGCACCTTGCAGGTGGATACCCCGATCAGGCGGTACAGGCCACAGGTGCCTGCCAGGCCGGTGATCAGCGCAATGGCGCCCAGTACCAGCAGAACGATACCCCAGGTGCCGGTTACGACACCGGCAAAATACAGATAGGCAAAAACACCGGCCAGGACCAGGCGAATGATGCGATCGACAGAACCTACGTTGCGGATCATGATAGGAAGGGTTTAGTGTTTTGATGCTGTAAAATAGTCCAAGGGGGCATCCCGGGCTATGACATTCGTCAGCTAGGATATGCGCCGGGCTTCTTCCTTGCCGTAAATACCGGAGGAGAGGTAGCGGTCGCCCCGGTCGCAGACGATGCAAACCACGACGCCTTCATCCAGGCTGTCCACCAGCTTGCGGGCGGCCGCCAGGGCGCCGCCGCTGCTCATGCCGCCGAAGACGCCCTCCTGCAGGGCCAGCTGACGCATGGTTTCGGTGGCTTCCGCCTGGCTCACGTCGATGATGCGGTCCACGCGATCCGGCTCAAAGATGTCCGGCAGAAACTCGGGCGACCAGCGCCGGATGCCGGGGATGCGGCTGCCGTCGGTGGGTTGCACGCCCACGATCTGCACATTCGGGTTTTGCTCCTTGAGGTAGCGGCTCACGCCCATAATGGTGCCGGTGGTGCCCATGCTGCTCACGAAGTGGGTGACCCGGCCCTCCGTATCGCGCCAGATCTCCGGGCCGGTGGTGCGGTAGTGCATACCCCAGTTGTCGGGATTGGCAAACTGGTTGAGCATGAAATAGCCGGGCTCCCGGGCTTTCTCTTCCACGTACTCGCGGGCGTATTCGATGGTGCGCTCCCCCGGCGTGAGGATGACCTCCGCCCCGAAGGCCTGCATCGTCTGCACCCGCTCCTGGGTGGCCGTATCGGGCATCACCAGGGTGATGGGTATGTCGAAGGCCCGGGCGACCATGGCCAGGGCGATGCCGGTGTTCCCACTGGTGGCTTCGATGAGGCGCACGCCCGGCCGCAGTTCGCCCCGGTCCAGCGCCCCCTGGATCATGCCGTAAGCGGCCCGGTCCTTCACGCTGCCGCCGGGATTGTGGCCCTCCAGCTTGCCGTAGACCGTCACCCCCGGCTTCCGGATGAGGTGCCGGATCTCGACGAGGGGCGTATTGCCGATGAGGTCGGAAACAGTCATGTAAATTTATAAATAGTTGGCTGCGAAGTTACCGGTTTTTAACGGGGTACAACTCCTCCGGAGCACCCCTGAAAGCTGGCCCGCCAAGGCCTGTACATCAGTAAAACGGAGTGAGTTTCCACAAGTGATCGGAGAAGTCTGGAATAGGCGGCATGGTGTAAAAATTTTTGTACGCTAAAGCAGGGGCAACCCTGTCCGCTAAAGATATCTCGAAAATCACGATTTCACCCAAACCACCCGCAAAACCCCGTCTGCTCCCTGCCTCCACCTTCAGCCGGCTATTGCAAGGCAGCGTTCATCCCAACATTCACCGTAAGCACTAATCAGGGACGTACACGAACTCCGACTTCCCTCTTCCGAATTCCGAACTCCTCACCCTCACCCCTTCACCACGGCTACCGGCTTCAGGCGGGCCACCTTGCGGGCGATGCCGGCCTGGTGGACCGTTTCCACCACGAGGTTGACGTCTTTGTAGGCTAGGGGGGCTTCTTCGGCCACGCCCTTGAACGAGCCGGCCTGCACGTAGATGCCGCGTTCGCGAAGCTTCTGCAAAAGGCCCGGCGCATTCACCTGCCGCTTGGCGGCGCGGCGGGAGAGGCGGCGGCCTGCCCCGTGGCAGGAAGAGCCGAAAGTAGTGTTCATACTGCCTTCGGCACCCACCAGCACGTAGGATTCGGTGCCCATGCTGCCGGGAATGAGCACCGGCTGGCCTACGGCCCGGTATTCCGGGGGCAGCTCCTCGAAATGCGGCCCGAAGGCCCGGGTAGCTCCTTTGCGGTGGACGATCACCTTGGCCCGCTCGCCGTTGAGCTGATGCTCTTCGACCTTGGCGATGTTGTGGGCCACGTCGTACACTACGCGCAGGTGGCCGCCGGCATCGCCGAAGATGTTGTTCCAGGCCGTCCGGCATTCCCAGGTGATGACCTGCCGGTTGGCCCAGGCGAAGTTGGCGGCCGCACACATAGCGTGGAAGTAGTCCTGCCCTTCCGGTGAGCTCAGCGGCACGCAGGCCAGTTCCCGGTCGGGCGGCTGGATCCCGTATTTCTCCATGGCGGCCATCATGGTGCGGAGGTAATCGGTAGCCACCTGGTGGCCCAGGCCCCGGGAGCCGGTATGGATGAGGATGACCATCTGGTCGGGCCGTAGGCCGAAGGCCTGTGCGGCCTCCTCCTCGAAGATGGGTTACCCCCCTGTCTCTTATCCCCATCTGACCCTG
>JAJDFU010000201.1 GCA_020528935.1 Saprospiraceae bacterium
ATGGCGGTCATCACGGTGGCATCTTCCGGGATGGGTACGAAGATCAGTGCTTCGGGATAGGCGGCCAGCCCCAAATGCTCCTCGGCGAGCTGGTCGCCCCACCAGTTTTCCTTGCGCTCCAGCACGATGCGCTGTCCGGTGTTCCAGGCGGCCAGGCGGTACGGGCCGCTGCCGGAGACGCCCTCCGGCTCGCGGGAGAAGGCCGGGCTGCTGAACTGCTCGGCAAACCGCTGGAGCCGGCCGTCGGTCTGGGCCAACTGATTGATCCGCTGTGTGTTCAGAAAGGTCTCCAGGGGAATGCCGGCCATCAGATTTTCCGGATCATACAAGTGGGCCGGAAGCACAGGTATAAGTGCATGTACCACTTCTTCACCCAGAATGTATTTTTCTTTGAGGTAAGCCGTAAAGGACTTCGGGTCGTGCACTTCCACGGCTTCGAAGAAGCTGAGGTAAGGACGGTAGCGCTCGGCGGGGACTTTGGGATTCAGTATGCATTTCAAGGTGAAAATGTAATCCTCGGCGGTGACGGGCCTGCCGTCGTCCCACTTGGCCTCCTCAAAGAGCTCGTAGGTGTACGCAATAGTACCGGCATAAGGCCCTTCCTCCACCTCTCGAATGGCGGGCCGGCCTTTGGCCAGCTGGGGAATGTATTCCAGGGTGTTGGGATGCTGGGTGAGCAGGTACTGAAAAATATGTACGAACACCTGGCGCGAGTATCCGGAAGTGGTGAGTACGGGGTTCAGGCGGTCCGGTTCGGAGTCCTGCCGAACGATCACCCTGTTTTCGGTACGCTGAAAGGCGGTTTCTTCCCGGGAGTTGGACTGACAGCCCGAAAAGGCCACCAAAGCACAGCCGATAACGGCTGCAAGGCGCGGATAAGTCATGGGTCTAGCTCTTTTGGTATGTAAATGTGGGCCCAAAAGCCGGGGGAAAAATAACGCATTGCCCCCGTTCCATGAAATTTTTTTCCGCCCGCCCTCTCATCCCGGCTGAACCCTGGCGGCCTTTGTGCGTTCGATTGCCAAAAGCAAAAGATGCCCACGGTACTCATCGGAGGTGGATCCGGCCTGATCGGTTCGCGCCTGAGCCAACACCTCACCGACGCCGGCTATCAGGTGCGGCACTTTAGTAGAACCCCCAGTGGAGCGGAGCCTTATCCCACCTTTGCCTGGGATCCGGCAGGCGGTACCTGGGACGAACAGGCCCTGCCCGGAGTGGATTATCTGATCAATCTGGCCGGGGCAGGTATTGCCGACGGGCGATGGACACAAGCCCGCAAAAAGCAGATCATCGATAGCCGTACGCAGTCTACCGCGCTCATGGGGGCCTGCGCAGAGCAGATGGATCCTTCGCCCAAAGCCTTCGTATCGGCATCGGCCATTGGATACTACGGCGACCGGGGCGACACTTTGCTTACCGAAGAGGACGAAGCCGGGGAAGGCTTCCTACCGGAAAGCGTTCAGGCCTGGGAGCAAGCCCTGTGGGCCGTGCGCAAACAGACCGGCCTGCGCATCGCGGCCATACGGATCGGCCTGGTATTGTCCGTGCGGGGCGGCTCGCTGGAGCAGTTGCTGTTGCCGGTCAAGTTGTTTTCGGCCCCGTATTTCGGGGACGGCAGGCAATGGATGTCCTGGATACACATCGACGATCTGTGCCGCCTGTTCATCTGGGCAATGGAGCACGAGGAGGTTTCAGGACCGTACAACGGCGTAGCGCCCCAGCCGGTGCGGCAGCTGGACTTCATGGAGACCCTGGCAAAGGTGTGGCAGCACCCGGCCCTTCGCTTCCCGATCCCCTCGGCCTTCATGCGCTTGGGGATGGGCGAAATGGCAGAACTGGTGCTGGGAAGCACCCGCGTATCGGCACAGAAAGTGGTGGATGCGGGATTTACCTTCTCGTTTGACGAGCTGGAGCCGGCCCTGGCCAACCTGAAGCAAACGGGCCATTAAGGTTTGAACACCTCGATATTGTGGTTCTTGACCACCAGATCGGTGAACTTGCCCTTGAACCGCGTGGCTTTTACAATGTGATTGTCGATCCAGTGGTAATTTCCACCCCGGGGCTTGCCCATCAGCAAGCCGTGGTAATTGAAGCCGTGTTTCTCCAACCACTGCTCCGTGACATCCCGGTGTTCCTCGGTGCGCGAGGTAAAGAAGGTTATGATGTGTCCTTCGTCAAACCATTTGTTGATGATGCGCAGCGCGTCCGGATAGGGCAAGCAAGTGCCCATGCGGTCGGGCTCCTCATTGGGGATGTCGTCGCAGATGGTGCCGTCAATATCGATCAGGAAGTTTTTTACGCCTTCCGGCAATTTGGGACTGATCCGTTCTCCCTTCTCATTGAAGGCGTCCTTGAGGCTGTCGTCGTGAAATTGGTCCATATCCATAAGTAATGGTTGGCGATACCGTCAGAGCCCACCCTGAACCTCGGCGGTCGTGCAGGCCGCACTGCAAGCAGGCAGTTTTCTGAATTCAGTTTTGTTGGTCTGGGCGAAGATGTGCTAAAACTGGATCAGGGAGGCCGGATCTACGGGCTTTCCCTTGTGCCACAATTCGAAGTGCAGGTGAGGGCCATCCGTAAGGGTACCGGTGTTGCCGATAATGGCTACTGCTTCACCTGCCTGCACAAAGCTACCTGCTTTTTTCAACAAGGCCGAATTATGCTTGTAAAAAGTGATAATGTTGTTGGGATGTTGTATGCCGATGGTATTGCCGGTTTCCAGGGTCCAGTCCGACAAAAAGACGTAGCCTTCCATAACGGCTTTGATGGCCGTGTTGCGGGGGGCCAGTACATCCACGCCGTAGTGGTCTTTTTCGGGCATGAAGCCGGCACTTATTTCCCCTTTGACCGGAGGGGTGAAGTACAACTGCTCCAGCGGCGTCTCGGAATAATTCAACCGGGTGGTCGCGCTGCTGCCCTCGCGCACCAGAACGCCCACGGCCTGCAATTCGGCCTCGCGGCGAAGCAGTTCGTCTTCTTCCGGCGCATTCAGCGGCTGCAGGCTGTCGACTACACTCTCATCCGGCCTTTCGGAAAAGTCTGATTCGGTCTCCACCTCGCCGGCCAGCATGCGGCGCAGGTTTTCTGTGTACTGGCTTTGAGCTTCATAGGCCTGTTCCAGCTGATCCACTTCCCGCGCCAGGGCTTTGAGTTCCTTCTGGCTTCCACCCGTGCCATAGCCGGGAACGTACCGGCGCAGGGGCGTAAAGGCGATCAAAAGCCACATGAGTATGGCCAGGACGACAAAAACCGAACTGATCAGCACGTAAATGTTGAGCAACGACAGCTTGTAGGAAGAAACCTCTTCCAGGGTGTCGTGCCGCATGATGACGAGACGGTAGGTGTGTTTGAGGCGCGCTCTCCAGCTCTTTTTTTCCTGTGCTTCCATAGATCTTGGCTGCTCCCTTTGGCCGGAGTGCGAGCGCGGCAGGCCCGCCACTCGCCTTTGTTCTTCGGCCCGGATAAAATATTTTTGCCCTTTCTCAGTTATTTAGGTACTTGCGCGTGTTCTACAGGGAACGCCGCAAAACTACAAGTTATTGGACAATACAAGCGACTGTACTGTCCCTCAGGGATGCATAAATACGATGAATTTGAGACCGGTTTTTACCATAGGGGTGGGGTTGGTCAGTCTTTTGTTGTTTGCCGGCTGTGTCGCGCAAAAGAAAAAGGATGCAGAGCTGAAAGGCCTGGCTAAGCTGTACCACAATACTACCGCTCGTTTCAATGGCTACTTCAACGCCACCGAATTGTACAAAGCCAGTTTGGAGGAACTCACCGCGCAGCATCGCGACGACTACACCGATCTGCTGCCCGTGTATGCCTATGTCGATGTGGAAAATCCCAAAGTGGTCGCCGACAAGCTGGACGAAGCCGTAAAGAAAGTGGCGGTGGTGGTCAACCTGCACCGCAAAAGCGACTACACCGATAACTGTTATCTGCTGGCCGGAAAGGCCCATTACCTCAAGCAGGACTACGAGACTGCCGAGGAAACCTTTCGCTACCTCCTGGACGAATACGGCAAGGACTACTGGCGAAAAAAGGAACAGAAAAAACTCCGGAAAAAAGAAAAAAAGCAATCGGGCAAAAAGGCGAAGAGCAGTGAGAAAAGGATGAGCAGAAAGGAGCGCCAAAAGAAGCAAAAGAAAGAGCGCAAAGAGCGGGAAAAGGCTCGAAAGGAGAAGAAAAAGGAGATGGAGAAGTGGCGCAAGAAGTACAATCGGGCTGTGCGCAAGCGCCGCAAGGGCAAAGACGTTCCCCTGCCCAAGAGACCGGGCGAAGCGGAAGAGGAAATGGCCCAGGACAGCACGCTGCTCGACGAAGCGATCGCGCAGCAGGAAGAGCCCGAGCCACAACCGGAGCCGGAGCCCGAAGAGGAGGAGCAGGAAGAAAAGGACGAAGACAAGAAGAACTACTTCCTGAAGCACAAGCCCTCCTATCAGGAGGGTACGCTTTGGCTGGCGCGCACCCTGGTGGAGCGCGACCGCGAGGAGGAGGCCCTGCGCTACATTCGCGAGTTGGAGGGCGACCCGAACCTCTTCGCCGAAGTGCGGCGGCAGATTCCGCCCCTCAGAGCCTACATTTTTCTGAAACTCGACAAAACCGAACCGGCCCGCCAAGCGCTGGAACAGGCCGTAGAGCTGGCGAGTAACCGACAGGACAAGGCCCGCTACACCTACATCATGGCCCAGCTGTACCGGCGCGCCGATCAGCCCGATGATGCCTTTGCGGCTTTCCGGCAAGCCAAGCGCTACAGCAACGACTATACCATGGAGTTCAACAGCCGGCTGAATATGGCGCTCAACGAATGGCTGGCCGGCCGGGAGACCCAAGAGGACGCCGTGGCCAACCTGGAGCAGATGCTCAAGGAAGAGAAAAATGCCGAATTCCGCGATCAGATCGATTTTGTAATGGCTACCATAGCCCTGGAGGGGAATGACCGGGAGCAGGCCATTGCCAACCTGGTGAACTCCCTCCGCGTCAGCTCGGCCAACCCCAACCAGCGGGCCGAAGCCTACCTCACGCTGGCCGATTTGTAT
>JAJDFU010000108.1 GCA_020528935.1 Saprospiraceae bacterium
CTTCTCGGTCGTGCGTGGTTCCGGTGGGTGTCTCATGTCTGTGGGTGTGGGGTGGGGGCGGCTGGGCCCGTCCGTCGTCTGGAGGGGGGCGCCGGTGTGTTGGCCCGCCATGCCGGGGGAAAGCCCCTGGGTAGGTGTCAGGGCGATGGTGCGCACAAGCCGGATGCGCAACTGGGCCTGCACCTCCAGGACGAGCCCGCCCTTCGGCCCGGTGCGCAGCAGCGTATTGACGACGGGCAGGTGGCGGTCGAACCGCACATCGACCACGCTGCCCCTGATGCTGACCACCTTGCCCGTATCCGGTTCCGCCATACCGCTCTTTTTTCCGCTATCGAATAAAATACGAAAAATCCCTCCCTTGCCTGCCGCCAAAAGCGGAATGGCGGTCGAAAAGCGAAGAAGAAGCCGTCACCGGGCGTTTTGCCGGCTCAGGTCCGGGCTATAGAGTTCGTTTGGACTTCACCCTTTGGGCTGTTCCTGCCAATTTTCTCCTGAGCTGCGTTGCTCTCCCGCCTTGAATAGGGACCCTTCCCCTTCCCAGGCAATGCAGCGCCCTGCTCAGAACAAATTTTGGCTGCGTTCGCTCAAAAGCGAAGTTCCAACAAGCTCTCAGCTGTCGTCGCTATGGCTGCTGGTCAGCGCCCAGGCCGTCAGGCCGGCCAGGGTGAGGATGCCCCCCAGAACGAGCGCCAGGTTGACGTTGCGCTGTACGCGCTTGGCTCGCGACAAGTAGGACGATCCCACGCCCTTTTCGGCGATAAAATCTTCGATTCGTTGGACCCGTTTGTCCAGTTCGGTTTTTGCTTTTTCGGTGATATTCATAGTTGGGCTTTTTTAATAAAACACCCATTTCGGCAGACATGTTTCCCCGCGGAAAGGCAATCCGGCGCGAATGCCGGGTGATAGATAGAACCGGTGAACCGAAGAAGGGCCACTTCAACCATCATCAATCGTCGGTTCCTCATTCTGCGGTTGATAAAACCCTGGGGTGGCCAGCAGGGCAGGGCGGCTCATCTACCGGTAAAACAGAAATCGACAGGTATCGGGCACGTACTCCAGCTCACTGACCCGGCGCTCAAAGAAATAGGTGGCCTGAATGGTATCGGGATGGGTGACGTGGCAGAGGAAGAAGCCGTTGCGGGTATCCTCATCATCCGGCCAGGAGAGCGGGGTGCAGGAAAAATTCGTATTGATGCCGAAGCGGGTGGAGATGCTGTCGCCCGGGCTCAGGGTGCCGATCTCGGTCTCGTAATAGAGCGTGCCGATATGGCTTCCGATGAGCAGGATATCGGGAAGTTGTAGGATCAAATCAACCGGTACGTGATGAGGCGGGTCCGGATTGCCGGGCAAAGTGACGTTTGCGCCGATGCTAAGACCGACAGTACCCTTTTCCGTGGCATTACAAATGCACTCGATCGGCTGAATGACGAATTCTTCGTAGCCAAATCCGGTACGGAGCTGTTTGCAATCCCCAAAGACCTCCTGAAAAGGGGGCGGGCAAACGCATTCGCCGTTGACCCATTCGTAATTGGAGTAGTCGGAATCGCAGGATGAATCCAGACCGGGATCATCTTCTTTCCGGCAGCTCCACAGGAGGCCGAAGAGGATAAGGAGCAAGAGGTACAGTGCTTTCATCGGAGCGAGCTTTTTGGATCGAATCGTTTTGCGGTTTATCCCATGCTATTTCGCGTCATGG
>JAJDFU010000481.1 GCA_020528935.1 Saprospiraceae bacterium
TGCGGCGGGCGGTGGCAACGACCGGGTCCAGTGGGCTGGCGGGGATGGCATGAAAACGAGGCAGCGCAACTGGTGCGGCCGCGGGGAAGGTGCGCAACTCTTCTGCGAGGTGGAAAACAGCTCGGGCAAGATCGAGATCTATACCACCCGGCCGGACACCAGCTGCGGGGCTACCTATATGGTTTTGGCTCCCGAGCACGAGCTGGTGGAAGGACTCACCGCAGAAGACCAGAAGGAAGCCGTAGCGGCATACCTGGAATACGTCCGCTCGCGCTCCGAACGAGAGCGCATGGCCGAAACCAAGGAGGTAACCGGTTGCTTTTTGGGTAGTTACGCCCTGCATCCGTTTACGGGGGAACGCCTGCCCGTATGGATCGGGGAATACGTGCTGAAGGACTACGGCACCGGGGCCATCATGGCTGTGCCGGCCGACGACGAGCGCGACCGTCGCTTCGCGGAAAAGTTCGGCCTGCCCATTGTGGAGATCATCGACAAGTCCATGTATCCCGGGGCGGGCCTGGAAGACAAGGTGGGCAAGATGATCCACTCGGACTTTCTCAATGGCCTGGAGGTAGAGGAGGCGATAGCCGCGGTACTGGAGCGCATCGGCGAGATGAATATCGGTCGCCGCCAGGTCAATTACAAGCTGCGCGACGCCATATTCAGCCGCCAGCGCTACTGGGGGGAGCCCTTTCCCATTGTGTACGATCCGGAGGGCGTGGCCCATCCCGTGCCCGAGGAGGAACTGCCGGTGAAACTGCCCGCACTGGACGACTTCAAGCCGGCTTCGGGCGGTCAGTCGCCCCTGGCCCGCAAAACCGATTGGGTGAACCTGCCCGGCGGATGGACCCGCGAAACCGATACCATGCCGGGCTTTGCCGGTTCTTCCTGGTATTACCTGCGCTACATGGATCCCCACAATCAGGAGGCCTTCGCCAGCCGGGAAGCCCTGCAGTACTGGAAAGAGGTAGATCTGTACGTGGGCGGCACGGAGCACGCCGTGGGGCACCTGCTCTACGCGCGCTTCTGGCACAAGTTTCTCTACGACCAGGGGCTGGTACCCACGGTGGAGCCCTTCGGCAAGCTGATCAACCAGGGCATGATACAGGGCACCATCGAATCCATTTTTCTGCACAAGGCAAAGGGGCAGTTCATCAGCGCGGAGCTGGTGGAGGAGTACGGCCGGGAGGCCCTGGCGGAGATACCGGTCCTGATCGATTACGTGAGCGAATACGGAACGGCTTCTTCTCACCTCACTCCCGAGGGCATCGATCAGTTTAAAAAGTGGCGTCCGGAATACGCAGAGACTGAATTTGTCTTTCCGGAAGGAAAGGGCCGCTTTCTGACCCATTCGGAGGTGGGCAAAATGTCCAAGTCCAAATTCAACGTCATCAATCCGGACGACGTAGTGGAGCAGTACGGCTCGGATTGCTTCCGGATGTACGAAATGTTCCTCGGGCCCATCGAGCAGGCCAAGCCCTGGGACACCAAGGGCATAGACGGGGTGAGCAAATTCCTGCGCAAGTTCTGGGGGTTGTTCTTCGATGCCGAAGGCCACTGGGCCGTAGAAGATGCGGAGGCCAGTGCGGAGGAGCTCAAGATCCTTCACACCCTGATCAAAAAGGTGATCGAAGATATTGAGCGCTTCAGCTTCAACACCTGCGTGAGTGCCTTCATGATCGCCACCAACGATCTCAAAAAGCTGGGTACGGCCAAACGCTCTGTGCTGGAGCCGATGGTCATTGCCATCGCCCCTTTTGCCCCCCATCTGGCCGAAGAGCTTTGGCATCGCCTTGGCGGGACGGGGAGCGTACACCTGCAGTCCTTTCCCGAGTTGAAGGAGGAATACCTCGTGGAAAGCGCTATCGAGTACCCCATCAGCGTTAACGGCAAAAAGCGGGCCACCGCCCAGTTTGCGGCCGAAGCATCCGTGGAAGAGCTCAAAAAGGAAGTGCTGGCCGTTTCGGATATCCAGAAATGGATCGAGGGCAAGGACATTCGCAAGATCATCGTTGTGCCCCAGCGCATGATCAACATCGTGGTCGGGTAATAGCCGTCTGTGCCTTTTGCAGAGCATCCCAAACCGGTTGCCCTGCTTAATTGCCACAATGTTAGTATTTTGCGGTGGTGCACCGGAGAGCCGGATGGTTCCACCCGGCACCCCAAAAACATGCTATGATCCACCCCTGCCTGATGAAACGCCAGAGACTGTTATGTGCTCTGTTGCTTGCCTGGCCGGCGCTAATGGCCGCGCAGAACCCGCCACTGAGCAATCCGTCCGCCTGCAACCTGGGGTTGCCCATTCCGGACAATACCTGCCCCAATACCTACATCATCCAGGAGACCGGTACGACCGGCATTCTCGGTCAGGATGTCTATCTGCGGGAAGTGCGCCTGCTCATCGCCCACACCTGGACCAACGACCTGGATATCACGCTTATCGGCCCTCAGGGCATAGAGGTGGTGCTGAGTTCGGACAACGGCGGTAGTGACGACAACTACGGCGACCTGACCGCCCCGGCCTGCAGTGGTTATGTCGCTTTTTCCAATAGCGGTGCCTGTACGCCCGTCACGGCAGGCGATGCGCCCTTCACCAGTGGGCCCTACCTGCCCGAGGAATCGCTGTTTGAATTGAACGACGGCAGTACCCCGGCCAACGGCAGCTGGCAGCTTCGCCTCTGCGACGATGCCGGCTCCGATGTGGGCACGCTGGAGTACGTGGAACTGGTCTTTGCGCCCCTGAGTTGCCTGCCCCCGGCCGGCCTGGAGGTAGCTTCGGCCGATACCACCTCCGCGTGGCTGGATTGGGACAGCGAGACGGGCTGTGCCACCAGCATCATCGAATACGGTCCCCCCGGATTTATACCCGGTACCGACTCTCTGCCGGGCGGCGGTACGGTTGCCTTCGGCGGCTGCCCGCCCTTTTTGCTGGAGGGACTGGCCAGCGAGACGACCTACGACATCTACGTTCGCACCTATTGTCCCGGCGAAGGCTTTTCGGCCAACTCCTGTCCGGTTGCGCACGAAACGGGCTGTGCCCCACCGCCCCTGACGGATCGGTTTCTCTTCGATACGGCCCCGGCCTGTGCGGGCCTGTGCGATGCGGCCTGCCCCCTGAGCGGTACCTGGCGAAACGATACGACCGACCAGCAAGACTGGTTGGTGCGCAGCGGCTCCGGCGGGGCACCCATCACCGGACCGTCCGATGACGTAAGTGGAGGCGGGCGTTTCTTGCTGCTGGAAACGACCGGGAGTTGCCCCGAGAACGGTGAGGCGCGCCTCCTCTCCAACTGCCTGCTGCTCGACAAACAGGGCACCGATACCTGCCATTTGTCCTTTTACTACCACATGTGGGGCACTACCGTGGGAGGCCTGCTCCTTCAGGCCAGCAGTGATGCCGGCCAAAGCTGGACGACCCTCTGGTCGCGCTCCGGAAACCAGGGCAACACCTGGAAAAAAGCCTATGTGGGGCTGGCTGACTTTCCCGACGGATCGATCCTGCAGTTGCGCTTCATCGCCACCCGCGGCACCGGGGGCCTGGGCGATATTGCCCTGGATGAGATAGCTTTCTACGGCCTGCAGGACCAGGGGGAAGGCAGCCTGTACTTTGCCGACCAGGACGGCGACGGCTACGGCACACCCCTGCTTGCAACGGTCAGCTGCACGGGCGTGCCTCCGGGCTTTGCCGACAACGACCTGGATTGCGACGATCAGCGTGCGGCGGTCAATCCCGATGCCGAGGAAATACCCTGCGACGGTCTGGATCAGAACTGCAATGGCCCGGCCGACGACAGCCTCGCCATGCCCCCGGCAGTCACGGCCGATACCATCTGTAGCGGACAGACCGCAACGGTCTGTGCGCTGCCCCTGGCGGGTAACTTCATTGTGTGGTACGATGCGCCCGACAGTCAGGTTCCCCTGGCTTTCGACGATTGCTACAGCGGTGTATTCACCAACCAGACTTCCACTCCCCTGACGGTAAGCCTCTATGCCGAACAGGTAGGCACCTGCCCGTCCGCAGAACGCGCCGAGACGCAGATCGTCGTCTTGCCCCAACCGGATATTGCCGTGCTCGATACCCCTTTTCTCTGCCCGGGAGAGGCCATCGACCTGCGCAGTATTTCCGTGGTGGATCAGAACTTTACCGGCGGCAGCCTGACCTTCCACGCGGCCTTTCCGCCTACGGACCAGAATCGCCTGGATCCGCCCCTCGTAACGCCTGCAGATACCACTTTTTACTACCTGCGCTTTTCCAGCCCGGATGGCTGCACGGATACCGACAGTGCCCTGGTACAAGTGCGCCCTTCCCCGGACATCGGCTTCAGTCCGGCCGACTCCTTTTCCCTCTGCCTGGGTGCCGAGGAAACGCTCACGGCAATAGTGAGCAATGGGAACGGGCCGTACCAGTATTTCTGGAATACGGGCCAGCAGACGCCCTCCATTCCGGCTACCGGCGGGGATTCGCCCGGCACCGAGGTCCGGTACGTCCTGGCGCTTACGGATGAGCTGGGATGCACCACCTTTGATACGGCCACGATAACGACTACTACCGCTATCGATTCCATACGCCGCCAGATCAGTCCGGTATCCACCTGCGGCGGCCAGGACGGCAGCCTGCTGATCGAGCCTCTCAATGGCCTGCCGCCCTTTGCGTTTTCCTGGAGTGCGCCCGACGGCAGCACCCGCGACACCAGCGGAGTTCCCGCTGCGCTTTTCCTGGATGGGCTGGCTCAGGGTACATACCGCTTTACCATTACCGACAATTCGGCCGAAGCCTGTTCTATCGTAGTGCCGTCCGTGGTGATCAACGGGCCGGCGGCTGTGCTCGACACCTTCTTCATCAACGAAGTTTCCTGCCAGGGCGGGAGCGACGGCAGCATACAACTGGTGGTGACCGGCACCACTCCCGCGTACCTGTGGCGCGACGGACCACCGACGCCCAGGGCCTCCGGCCTGTCCGCCCGCAACTCCCACGTACCCATCCCCGACGTCCGCTCCGGGCCCATGACGCACCGCCTCGCGTGCCACACGCC
>JAJDFU010000196.1:0-1102 GCA_020528935.1 Saprospiraceae bacterium
TTAAAAAGCTTAGCCGGTGCTGACCACCGCTCCCCAGACCGCAAAGGTGCCGGCCAGCATGACAGCGAGTCCAGGGGCCAGCGCCTGGCCCCGGGCTTCGGCGGGAAATGCAATCTTGTGGGCGATCGGTTTCCAGCCGTAGGAATGAGGTCGGATAAGGCGGTAAAAACGCTCCAGGGTGGCCCGATCGGCCGGGCGGGTGAGGGCCGTGACCAGCAGCCAGCCCAGGGTGGTGATGCCCACACCCGTGAGCAGCTTGTGGTGGGCCGGCCAGTTCTGCCAGGGGCCAAACTCCAGGTACAGCGCCACGGCAAAGGAGATGACCATGGCCGCGATCTCGCTGTAGGCGTTGATGCGCCACCAAAACCAGCGCAGGATGAACAGCAGGCCAGTGCCGGCGCCGATTTGCAGGATGATGTGGAACGCCTGCAGGGCACTGTCCAGTTCGAGAGCCAGCAGCGCAGCCACCGCCATGAGCAGTACGGTGCTCATGCGCCCCACCCGCACCAGCTCTCCCTGGCTTGCATCCGGCTTTATGAATCGCTTGTAGAAGTCGTGCACAATGTAGGAACTGCCCCAGTTGAGGTGGGTGGAAATGGTGGACATGTAGGCGGCGATCAGGGAGGCTACCACCAGGCCCAGCAGCCCGCTGGGCAGGAAGGTGAGCATGGCCGGAAAGGCCAGGTCGTCGTCGATGATGCCCGGCTCAAGGGCCGGGAAAGCGCGCTGAATGGCGGCCAGGTCGGGAAAGACGATCAGCGAAGCCAGGGCGATGAGGAGCCAGGGCCAGGGCCGCAAGGCGTAGTGGGCGATGTTGAACAGGAAAGTGGCGCCCACGGCATGGGACTCATCCCGGGCGGCCAGCATGCGCTGGGCCACGTAGCCGCCGCCGCCCGGCTAGGCGCCCGGATACCACACGCTCAACCACTGCACGGCAATGGGGATGAGGGAGAGGGGGACCAGGGTCGCAGGATCGGAAAAATCCGGCAGCAGACAGAGCTTGCCGGAACAGTTGGGGTGGGAAGGGAGGTTAGTCAAACCAGTACATTCCGGGCGTGACAGCACGATCACGGGCGCACCGAAGCACGAGCCACTTGCACGA
>JAJDFU010000196.1:1112-1693 GCA_020528935.1 Saprospiraceae bacterium
CCCGCCGTGCCCGTCTGGTCACCCTGTTACCCCACGCTGCCACCGTGCAGGGCAAAGGGTATTGAGAAGAGGGGTACTAGGGGTGCCGGATCGGAAAAATCCCGGTGCAGATCGTGTTTGTCGGAAACGGAGGGGTGGGAGAGGAGGTTGCTCAAACCGTTAACCTCCGGTAGTTGCAGCACGATCACGGCCGCACCGACGACCCCGCCCATGGCCAGAAGGAACTGTACAAAATCGGTGAGGATGACCCCGCGCAGCCCGCCCAGGGCGGAATAGATCACCGTGACCAGCGAGGCCATGAACACCGTCTGAAAGGGCGACAGGCCCAGCAGCACCCCGCCGATCTTGACGGCCGCCAGGGTCACGCTGGCCATGATGGCGAGGTTGAACAGCACCCCCAGGTAGAGCGCCCGGAAGCCCCGCAGAAAGGCGGCCGGCCGGCCGCTGTAGCGCAGTTCGTAAAACTCCAGGTCGGTGAGTACGCCGGAGCGCCGCCACAGCTTGGCATATACGAAGACGGTGAGCATACCCGTGGGCAGGAAGGCCCACCAAACCCAGTTGCCGCCCCAGCCGTACTTCCG
>JAJDFU010000014.1 GCA_020528935.1 Saprospiraceae bacterium
CTTTTTGTGCGTGCGGCGCTTGCGCTTGCGCTGCTTGGATATTCTACTCTTCGGATGTGCCATTGGTCATCAATTTTCAGGCGGGCTGCCCCCGCTACTTTTTATGGAGATTCAGCTTTTTCAGTTCTTCCATCAATGGATTGTTGTCCGGCTGTTCCTCCTCCTTTTCTGCTTCTTCCTGCCGGAGATAGGCCAGCACCTCGGGATTGCAGGGCGCATCGGCATCGTCTTCGCATTCGTACACTCGTATCATCGGCAGTGCCAGTACGATAAACTCGTAAATGTACTGAGCGACCTGCAGGGAGGATTCCTCCGGATCCATATACACCACGTCAGCCTCTTCCAGGCCCGGCTCGCTGCTCATCTTCACCAACAGCCGTTGGCTGCCCGATACCGGAAGATGAATGTGTTCCAGGCAGCGATCGCATTCGGACTGCACCGTGCCCGAAAAATCGAACTGCAGCACCAACATGCCCGGGCGTTTGTCCAGTTCCAATTTCAGATCAATGGCACAATCCCGGATCGGGGAGTTTTCAAAGTGCTTGAAAAAGGATTGATCAATCTGAAAATCAAAGTGGTGGATGCCGTCGCGGCGACCTTTCACCGGGAGGGCATACTGGACCAAAGTCTCCATGGCTTCTATGCTTTGTACAGCCGCAATGGGCTATGCTCCAAAATTGCACTTTTCCGGCAATTGTGCAAACCCCGTGGCTATATCTGAGCTCCTCAAAAAACGGATGCAAAGGTAGGGCTTTTATGCGATTAAAAACAGGCTTGATCTCATTTTATGCCGGTCGCAGGCCAAAAAAGCAAGGGAGAAAGCCAACGTCCGCCGGATATTGCCTGCTACTTGGTCGGCTTCAAACAATTCTTCTCTTGCGAAAGCGTTTTACCTTGGCGTACTTTGCAGCCAAGCACAGACTTACCCCCAAGCACATGCATGTCAATCCGTTACCCCTATGCCTGAGCTGGCTCATCCTGCTGGCCTTTCCGCTGGGCTTATCCGCCCAAACCGTTCTGGAACCCGGCGACATCGCCCTGGTGGGCCTGGTCGCCAACCGCTTTACCTGCGGCGGCCCCAATGGCGAGGACGAAGTGAGCTTCGTTTGCTTCCGGGACGTTGAACCCGGTACCGAGATTGACTTCACCGACAATGGCTGGGAGCGCCTCAACCCCGGGCAGTGGGGCAATGCCGAGGGCTTTATGCGCGCTACCCGCCGCGGGGGCGGCATCCCCGCCGGCACAGTCATCACCTTCCGCTTCCCTCCCTTCGCCGGCGGCGCTTTCGCGGCCATCGCCCCGGATGCCGACTGGACCTTTCAGATCTTTCAGCTGCCCAGTACCAACAACGCCCTCAACTTCAACGCCAACGGCGATCAGCTCTATATCCTGCAGGGCGGCAACTGGGACGTGGGCACCGGCGACATCGCCAACGGCTTCAACCACGATGCCGAATATCTGGGCGGGCGCGTACTCTTTGGCTTCAACTCCAAACCCGACTGGAATGCCTTCGCCAATACCTCCAACGATTCCGGCCTGCACCCCGCTGTGACCCCCTGTTTCAACATGGCGCCCACCGGCATGACCACCGATTTCCTCAGTTCTACCTGTCTCTTATACCCCTCTGACGCTGACTGCGAACGGCTACGTGGAACTCTCCGCGGTTGCGGACCCATTACAACAAAAA
>JAJDFU010000347.1 GCA_020528935.1 Saprospiraceae bacterium
AATTCGACATACGGATCGATCGATCATGAACGGATTACAGACAAATCTTCATCTCCCCATAGAGATGAAGGTGTAATCCAAAGAAGACCGGACCTGCAAAAATATCCCACTGTTGAGGATGGTATCGGACTGAACTGCGCAGTTCAGTCCGATACTTCCATTGACGTAAGACGTGCGGTTTACTTACCGCCCGCCCTGGGTCATTTCCTGGATCTGCTTCTCCACTTTGCTCAGGCTCCAGTCGCCCGGCGTCTGGCTGGGGGGATAGTCCTTGAAGGTGGCCAGGAAGTTGAGCGCATACACCTGCATAGCCCCCAGGATGTAAGCCCGGTCGATGTACCAGTCGTAGTAGGTGTTGGATCCTTCCAGGGCCTTCTCGAAGGGGTCGCGCCGCAGGTTGATCAGGTAGGGCGCCCGCAGCTCGACAAAAGGCTCCAGCCAGATCTGCAACTGATCGGCCCGGTTTTCCAGGAACATGGCCTTCCAGTCGCCGTAGCGCAGGGCGGCGATCTCGCCCCCGTCGGTCACGTAGATGAAGCCCTTGCGCGCCGATTCATCGGATTTGCCCATGAGGTAATCCAGCTGATTGACGCCGTCCACGTAGTTCTTGTAGCGGCGGCCGTTGAGGCTGATGCCGCTCTTAAGCTGATCGGTGATATTGGCATTGCCGGCAATGGCGGCGAAGGTGGGCAGCCAGTCCTCGTGGGCCACGATGCCGTTCAGGGTTTTGCCGGCCGGGAACTTGCCGGGCCATTTGATGAAGGCCGGTACGCGGAAAGCGCCTTCCCAGCTGCTGTTCTTCTCGCCGTGGAAAGGGGTGGTGCCGGCATCCGGCCAGGTGTTGTAGTGGGGGCCGTTGTCGGTGGAATAATAGACCACAGTGTTGTCGGCTATGCCCAGCTCGTCCAACAGGTCCAGCAGTTCGCCCACGTGCATGTCGTGCTCGATCATACCGGCGGTATACTCATCGGCTTGGGGGTATTTCTCCTTGGCCATGGCCATTTTTTCCTCGCTTACGTGGGTGCGGAAGTGCATGCGCGTGCCGTTCCACCAGCAGAACCAAGGCTTGCCGGCCTTTTCCTGCTCGCGGATCCAGCGCTTGGCCTCGGCCAGGGTCTCGTCGTCCACGGTCTCCATGCGTTTTTTGGTCAGGGGGCCGGTATCTTCGATGCGCTGGCCGCCCTTGCCGTCGGCCCAGCTGTGGATCACCCCACGGGGCCCGAAGCGCTCGCGGAAGGTCTTGCCGTCGGCCAGGACCATGTCGCCGGGATAGTCTTCATTCTCGGGCTCTTCCTCGGCATTCAGGTGGTAGAGGTTGCCGAAAAACTCGTCGAAACCGTGCATGGTGGGCAGGTGCTCGTCGCGGTCGCCCTGGTGGTTCTTGCCGAACTGGCCAGTGGCGTACCCCTGGCCTTTCAGCACGGCGGCGATGGTGACATCGCTTTTCTGCCAGCCCTCGGGGGCTGCGGGCATCCCCACCTTGGTCATACCGGAGCGCACGGGTACGCTGCCGCTCAGGAAGGCAGCCCGGCCGGCGGTGCAGGACTGCTGCCCGTAGTAGTCGGTAAACGCAATGCCTTCCTCGGCAATGCGGTCGATGTTGGGGGTCTCGTATCCCATCATGCCGTGGTTGTTGTGGCTGATGTTCCAGTAGCCGATGTCGTCGCCCCAGATGACGAGGATGTT
>JAJDFU010000013.1 GCA_020528935.1 Saprospiraceae bacterium
TGAGCCCGACCACCAAGAGGACCCCGCGAATTTGACGGAAGAACATATTGACAGTCGCCGCTCCTGGGTTACTGACTCCCTCGGCGCCAACTGGATGTTGAGCGAGCTATGCGATGACCCTACCGACGGCTCGCCCCACATGACGGATACCCGGATCCGTCTGCTCAATACCGGCACCATCGGCAAAGAGGGCTTCTTCCATCCCGACAACCGCGCCTGGGGTACGGGCTACGGCAGCTGTAAGGGGAGTTCGCGCTATTGGTACCGCATGCGCCGAAAGTACGTCGAGCGCCCTGATACGGCCCATCCGGATTACGAAGCGCTGCGCCTTCCGGAGATGCAAAACGCCTTTCACGTATTCATCACCGCCGGCAGCTGGGCTCCCGAACCGCCCGGTGATCCCAGGATACCGGACGACAATGACTGCTACTGGCCCTGCGCGGGAGGCATGACCTCCTCTATGGGTTGCAATGGCGGTGCCCCTCCTTCACATCCCACTCAGGCTATCTTTGGCACCTACAATATATGGCTGCACGGCCACACCCCTGGCGTGCAGACTTGCGAACGGGACTATCCCGGCACAGATGCCGCGCTCGGCGGCGCTATGCTGGGGGAAGTTTTTCACGTGCTTACCCTGGATCACCTCTCTCCATTCCAGGCGCACAAGCGCAATTCGAAAGGCATAGATGGTTGCCTCGATACGCCTCCTTATTCCGAGTACAACCGGCTAGGCTGCGGCTATGGCACCCGCTGCGCGCTCACGGCTTGTCAAATCGGGCGGATGCACCACTTCTTTGCAGCGCTGGAGCCCGCATTCGAACGTTTTCCGGATGGCAGAGGGGGGTACAGCATGGAACGGCCGCGCTGTGCGGCAGTAGAACCTGACCTTCGCATTCCGGCGGGAGCGGATATCGTCTGGAGCGGCAATCGGATGCTGCGGTCGGGAATCGTGGTGGAGGCTGGGGCTCGTTTGGCCATCAACTGCGAGCTTGGCCTGCCCGGCGGCGCTTCCGTAGAGGTGAAGCCCGGCGGTGCTTTAGTGCTGAACGGGGCAAGGCTCTACACGCCCTGCCCGCAGGGCAAATGGCGAGGCATTACTGTGGGCGGGCAGCTCGAGATAGCCCCTGGCTCAACGGTGGAAAGCGCCGAGCGTTTGCAACTGCTGGAGGGCGGTGTGGCCAACGCTCGGCAGAGCCGGTTCATCAATTGCGGCATGGGGGAGGGCATGAATTACTGCGGCCGAGCGGGCAACACCTGCGATTAGGCCTGAGCCAACAACCCTTTCAGGCCCAAGCCTGTTCTCTACGGGAACGGAAAAATCGGCTTTGCCAAAACGATATGCTTGATGGTTGAACTCAACTACAAATCCCACGGGCAAGGGGAGCCCGTAATAGTGCTGCATGGTTTATTTGGTATGCTCGACAACTGGCAGACCGTCGGCAAAAAACTGGCGGAGCATCATACCGTATACTTGCTGGACCAGCGCAACCATGGGCGTTCTCCTCAGCACGAGCGCATGACCTACGCAGATATGGCGGAGGACCTGCATCATTTTATGGAATCCCACTGGATGTTCAAAGCCCACATCATCGGCCATTCCATGGGGGGTACAACTGCAATCACGTTTGCCCGTCCGTACCACGACAGGGTAGACAAAATGGCAGGGGTAGACCTTCTACCCACAGA
>JAJDFU010000052.1 GCA_020528935.1 Saprospiraceae bacterium
GCTTTCTGGCCTGGGGCGAACAGTGGATCGGTCTCAGCCTGGACGCCGGCAACAGGCAGTGGCACGATCAGGGCCACAGCCGGCTCATTTCCGCCTGGGACCACCGCATTGCGTTGGAGCCTGCCGGCCCGGGTCGAACCCGCTATACCGATACGGTAGAGGTAGGTGCCGGCTGGCTCACCCCCCTCGTCTTTGCCTTTGCCCGCATCTTTTTCTGGTGGCGGCAGCGGCGCTGGACCCGCTTCTGGCAAGACCCCCAGCCGGCGGACGATGCCTGACCTATGCCGGAAAACGGACCACCGTACCTTGACCTGGTACTCCGATTCCCGTATTTTTACACGGCTCATATTTCATGAGCATCCTCCACTTGAGTGCATAAGGACGGAACGTTTGATCTGTTCATCACCAGACTGAACGTGCGTGCAGGCGGGGTTTGTGATCCCGTTTTAGCGATCCGCCAAAGGCCCATCGACAAGAGCCTGATCGCGGGCTTATTGCCGAATCACCAAACCGCAGGCCTGTTGCGCGCCCTCAGTTCAAAAACGTATGCACATGGACAAAAATGTAGTAGGCTGGTTTGAGATTCCCGTATCCGATATGGATCGGGCCATTCGCTTTTACGAGCAGGTGCTCGACCTGAAGTTGGAGCGCCACCTCATGGGGCCGCTGGACATGGCCTGGTTTCCCTTCACCGAAACAGGCATCGGCGCACCCGGCTCGCTGGTGTACCATCCCGATCAGTATCGCCCATCCGCCGATGGTTCCCTGATCTACTTCACCGCTCGCTCGGGCGACCTTGCCGTGGAGTTGGGTCGCGTGGAAAAGGCCGGCGGCCGGGTCCTCCAGCCCAAAACCCTCATCAACGAGGACGTGGGCTACATGGGCCTCTTCCTGGATACCGAAGGCAACCGCATGGCGGTGCATTCGAGGCGCTGAGGGCGGCCGCGGGCCGCCCGGATTGTCCACCAAAGCCCGTAGCCCGGAAATGCAACCGCCCTCTAGAAGGCCTTCGGAAATGCCGTTGGCGAACGATCACCGGACCGGCCTACCGCCCCAGCTGTAGATGTCGGGCAATTCGATGGTATCGCCTTCCGGGCCGGGCACGCGCAGGTCGTACCGATAGCGGACCTGGGTGCCCAGGGGAGCGTAGTAATAGATGCGCCACATGGCCCATTCGCTTACGCCTACACAGCCGTTGGAATACGCACGCCCCAGGGTTTTGGGATTGGTTGTGGGATGGATGAGGTGGCCGTGGCAAACACCGTTGATCTCGGGTTCGATCCAGGGAATGCGCGGCAGGGCCGTCACGTAGCCGTCGTCGCGGCGGGTCTGCTGGTAGGGTCTGCAATTGACCGGATTGATGAAGGCCGGGTTTTTGCTGATGCGTACAATTTCCCCCTGCCCGGGCAGTGTGCGCAAGTCGGTAGTGCGCCCGCTCATGGCCAGGTATTTGCGCTCGTTGCGCCCTACGCGCACCGGAAAGGAAAAGAGGGTATCCGGCGGGTCGAGTATGCGCAGGCGGTATTCCGGAATGTTCACGTCCAGCACGATCCGCTTTTGCTGCGCCTCGATCAGGCGGGCCAGCTTTTCGCCGGGCAAAAACAAGGTGTCACCCGCATGCAAAACCGACAGTGAATTCTGATCGTACACAAAGGAATCGCGAGCTGCAAGGTAATAATAGTC
>JAJDFU010000572.1 GCA_020528935.1 Saprospiraceae bacterium
CTGCTCAGCTCAAGGGACTGGATCCCGACGATCCGCAGTACCAGACGCTGCGAAGGAAGCAGGAGCAGTTGGTGGCTGCCCGCGAAGTGCATCTCCAAAACCTCTTTGAGGAGCACCCCAACAGCTTTTTTACCACCTTCAAGAAAGCCGGGCAAAACCCGGAGCCCCGCGAGGTGCGCAGTCCCGACGGCCGGATTGATACCAAGGCGCAACTCGCTCTCTTTCGCCGAGACTTCTGGAAGAATGTAGATTTCGATGACGAGCGGCTGCTGCGCACGCCCGTCATTCACAACAAGCTCAAGCGCTACATCACCGAGCTCACTCCCCAGCGCCCGGACTCCATCTTTCAGTCGGCCAGGCTGCTGATCGACCAGGTGCTGGATAAGCCGGAGTATTTCAAGTTCTTCGCCAACTGGGTCGTATTGAACTACGATCCCCAGGAGACCAGCCTGATGGATCCCGAGGCCGTATACGTCCGGATGATCCAGGAATACTTCACCAAGGACCGGGCCTTCTGGTCCAGCCCTTCCGAGATTCAGGCGCTGCAGATGCGGGCCGGCGAGATGGCCGCCAGCCTGGTGGGGAACAAGGCGCCGGATGTGGTCTCCAAAAACCCCAAAGGGCAGACCCGCTCCATTTACGAGATCGATGCCCCCTACATCGTCGTGTTCATGTATAATC
This sequence comes from Saprospiraceae bacterium, assembly GCA_020528935.1. GTDB lineage: Bacteria > Bacteroidota > Bacteroidia > Chitinophagales > Saprospiraceae > JAJDFU01. The sequence continues at coordinate 682 of JAJDFU010000572.1, forward strand.
CCGAATGCGACCACTGCATCGAGCAAACCCCCAAGCTCGTGCGCTTTTACAAGGAGTGGAAGGATCGGGGCGTAGAGGTCTTCGCCATTGCCATAGACACGGAGCCCGAAAAGTGGAAGGCCTTCATCCGCCAAAACGATATGGACTGGATCAACGTTTTTGACCCCACCAATCGCTCCATTTACAAGAAATACTTTGTGGACAACACCCCCGAGATCTACGTGATCAATCCCGACCGCACCATCATCGCCAAAAACCTGAAGGTGTTCCAGATCGAAGAGGTCATTCGCCGGGACCGGGAAAATCAGGGTTGAGTTTTGCGGTTTCCGTATTTCATGGCTTTACCGCGTTGACGCTCAATGGCTGCGGGGAAAGAGTGGAGGAACCCGCCACGGCGAACCATTGAACTCTTCAAACCGTCCGCCGGCCCACATTCCAGTATCCGATGCCGGTAAACAGCAGGAAATAGAACAGGCTCATCCAGAGGTGCAGGCCGACCCCGGCGTAGATGGGCACTTCCAGGATGTCGTTCACTACGGGCATGTAGAAGAGGGGAATGCTGTACCAGAAGAAGGGGCTGCCTTCCCACATGGGCGAGAGCAGGGCGCTGAGCACGAAGCCGAGGATGCCGATGGTGAGGGGGATGATGAAATGGCGAAAGCGCCAGCTGATCCAGTGGTGAAAGGCCAGCAGGCCCAGTATGGCCAGTATGGTTTGTCCGGCCAGGGCAGCGATCAGTCCCGGGGGTGGCCAGGCATCCAGCAGTCCGCTTTGGGGCCGGAACAGCCCGATGAGCGCGCCGCTCAGCAGCATGCCGGCAATGAAGAGCAGGTGGGCGGCAATGAAATGCAGCAGCGTGTACAGCTGCTTGCTGCTGTACAGCTGCCAGCGGCTCACGGGCAGGGCGAAGAGATTGTTCCAGCTGCCGCTGCGGTGTTCCTGGAAATTGATCAGGCTGGTGAGGATGATGACGTAGAGGGGCAGCATCATGAAGGCGATGCCGTTGAAAAAGAGGAGCACGAACGGCTCCCAGGGGTTGTGCTGGGCGATGGGGGTGCCCTGGGTAGGGCCGTACAAATAGAACAGCGAGAACAACAGCACATTGGCCCCGGTGCCGAAAAGCGAAAGCCAGGTGGCGAACGATCGCTTCCCCTTCAGGATCTCGGCCTGCAGGCAGGCCCGGAATGTGCTCATGATGGCCGGGATTTAAACAGTTCGAGAAAGGATTCCTCCAGGTTGCGCTCCTGGAGTTGCAACTGAAAGATGTCCACCTGCCGGCTGCGCAGCTGGTCGATGAGGGCGGGCACGGCTTCCCTGTCCGGCAGTAGCACCTGAAAGCGGCCCTGGCGCAAGCGCCGGCACGGGCGCTCGATGCCCAGCTGTTCCAGGTCGGCCGGTACGTCCACCAGAACCTGAATGCCGGCCTCTCGCTTGCGCTGAACGAGTTCGTCCATGGGCCCTTGAAACAGGAGGCGGCCCTCGTGGATCACGCCCAGGTGCGTGCAGGTTTGCTCCACCTCGCTGAGCAGGTGGCTGGACAGCAGGAGGGTGCGGTTGCGCTGCAGCTCCAGGATGAGGCTGCGGATCTCGGCGATGCCCTGAGGATCCAGGCCGTTGGTCGGTTCGTCCAGGACGAGCAGTTCCGGATCGGGCAGCAGGGCCAGGGCGATGCCCAGGCGCTGCTTCATGCCGGTGGAATAGGTGCTCACCCGCCGGCCGGCCCGCCGGTGCATGTCCGTGGTGTGCAGCACTTCCTCCACGCGCCCCGGCGGAAGGGAGCGGTAGGTGGCGTATACCTGCAGGTTCTCCCGCCCCGTGAGGTTGGGATACAGTTTCGGCTCTTCGATCAGGGCGCCCACCTGCCGGTACACGCGTCTTTTTCGGGGGCTCAGGTGCGTACCCAGCAGCCACACCTCGCCTCTGGCCGGGCGAAGCAGTCCCAGCAGCAGTTTCATCAGGGTGGACTTGCCGGCTCCGTTGGGCCCCAGCAGACCAAAGCAGCTTCCCGCCGGTATTTCCAGTCTGAGGTCCTGAAAAAGGGTTTCCTTCCGGTGAAAGCCGAAGGAGAGGTTCTGGGTCTGTATGGCGGGGGTGGCGGGCATCAGTTCGTATTCTGGCAGTGATGGCGGGGTTGCGGTTCGCTTCTCACCGGCCGGTTCGAGTGGTTGTTTTGGGGGTCGCCTTGGCGTTTCGGATGCGCAGGGCCTTTTCTTCGGTGAGGCCGACCTCCAGCTCGACGCCGCGTTCGCCGGGATGATCCACAAGCCAGTTTGCCAGCGGCGTCACGATCAGTTCTTCGATGGTGCGCTGCAGGGGGCGCGCACCCAACTCTTCGTCGAAGCCCATGCGGCTGATCCAGGCTACGAGCTCGTCCTGAAAGCGCACCTTCAGGTCTCTCAGCTTCAGGCCGTCGCGCCGGTTCAGGGCCTGCAGTTCCTTTTCCGCTATGCGATAGAGGTCTTCGGGACGCAGGGGCCGGAAAAACACAAAATCGTCGATGCGGTTGATGAATTCCGGGCGGAAATGCTTGCGCAGCGCCTGCTGGTACCGGCTGCTGTAGTCGTCGGACTCCTGATAGCCGATGCTGCGCGCATTGGTGGAGCCGAGGTTGGTGGTCATGATGATGATGGAATTCCGGAAGTGGGCCAGGCGGCCGAAGGCATCCATGAGCCGCCCCTCGTCCAGGATGTTGAGGAGGGTGTCAAAGACCGGGGGTGCTGCTTTTTCGATCTCGTCCAGCAGGACGACCGAAAAGGGGCGTTCGCGTACCTGCCGCGCCAGGCTGGACTGGCTGGGGTCGTATTCGTTGCCGATGAGGCGGTCGATGTCGCCGGCGTGCTGAAATTCGCTCATATCCAGGCGGATGAGTGGCGTCTTGTCCTTGCCTTCCCGCCCGAAGAAAAAATCGGCCAGGGCTTGTGCACTGGCGGTCTTTCCCACGCCCGTTGGCCCTGCGAACACCAGGGACGTAATGGGTTTGTACGGGTTGTTGAGGCCTACCTTGAAGATCTTGATCACCTCGCTGAGGCGCTCCACCACTTCGTCCTGGCCGATGATCCGGCTTTGAAAGAAGTGCGTGATCTCCGGCTGATCCAGCTGCAGGTCGTCGCGCAGGAAGAGCTCCGGCAGGCCCGTCTGGGCCACAAACTGCCGGATGATGTGCAGGGGGCCGATCCGGCGGCGTTTGTCCTGCCGGGCCTGGCGAATACTCTGCTCCAGGAAGCGCATGATCTTTCCGGGAAAATACTCGTAGGGCATATAGCGATCCAGCAGGCGCATGGCCTCTTCCCGGGCGGGGAGCGGAAGCTGGATGTTCTGGTTTTGCCGCACAAACTGCGCATAGCGATCCAGGATGTCGCGCAGTTGCTCCGGGCTGAGGCGTTCCAGCTGAAAGGTGCGAAACAGGCTGGCAAATTCGGGCAGCATCTGCTGGATGCGATCCCACTGTTCGGGCGTGCTTTCGGCGACGAGCCGGAGGCGGCCGTTCTTCAGAAAATGCATCAGGTATGCGCCCATGCTGTTTTCGGGCTCGGTGCTACCCGTGCGCAGCGTTTCTACCAGGTCGTTGAGCCAGAGAATACCCTCGTGGGCTTGCAGCTCATAGACCAGCTGGTCGCATTGGGCCTGCCACTCGCCCAGGAAGCGGGTGCTGGCCGCCAACTGGCGGGCATCCACGCGCCAGCAGGGCAAGCCGTCGGACTTGTTCTTGCCGGCCTGGCCCTGTTTGAGGGCTTGCCGGAGCACCCGGCTTTTTCCCACGCCGGGATCGCCGATCACCACCAGCGGTTCGTCCAGGCGCTTCAGCAACTCCAGCAACTGGGCCACTTCCTGTTCGCGCTGCCAGGCAAAGGGCGCCTGCAGGGATCGAAGCGCCTCCGGTTCCTTTCGCCCCATGCGATCCAGCAGAGGAGATGCGGTATGGGTACGGCGCGTTTCGGACGCGCTGCCTTTTTTGGGCTTGATTTCCACGGTTTCCAGAACCGGTTCAGCCTGAAAGGCATGGCGGTGCAGGCGATCCGGCATCCATTCGCTCAGCTCCAGGAGGATTTGCTGGCGCAGGTAGCGGAAGAGGGCTTCCCGGTCCTGGGCGCGGAAGGGGTGGTCCGACAGCCAGGGCACGTAGGCGGTCCACCAGCCCTGACCCGAAGGGCCACATACCACGGGCACGGGCAGGGACAGGCGGTACGGATAGGGGGTGTGGCCGGGCATTCCGCGGCCCTGGCCGGGGCGTATGCAGCCGCTCGCTTCTAGCGCGAGAAGAGACAGCAATTGGCTCAGCGTTTTCTGAATAGCCTCGAAGAAGTCC
>JAJDFU010000299.1:0-12108 GCA_020528935.1 Saprospiraceae bacterium
TAGGTTCAGTTTCTGCATCCAACCTATTTTAAAGCGGGACAGGTCATTTCATACTCGAAACGGTATTGTTAAATGGCAGAGCATTTTAGTTGCGTAAATTCATGCATAATCCGGCCTAACCCTTTAATCTCTGATCATCTAAAGTCCATCCAAGCTCATGATCCCCGAACCGCTGCTTGAACTGCAGGCCTTCCTAAGCCAGCCGTGGCCCTGGTGGGTAGCCGGCCCCATGATCGCCCTCATTCTGTTCGTGCTGCTCTTCTTCGGCAAGGAATTCGGCATGTCGGCCAACCTGCGCGTAATGTGCGCCGCCGACGGGGCCGACAACATGGCCGATTTCTTCAAATTCGACTGGGGCGCCCAGGGGTGGAACCTGATGGTCGCCCTGGGCGCTATGTTCGGCGGCTACCTGGCCGCACATTATTTCTCCGATCCCCAACCGGTCGCCCATGTGTCCGAGGCGACGGTCGCCAGCCTGAAAGAGCTTGGATTCAGCGTTCAGGAGGGGGCCGTGCCCCTGGTGCCCGACTTCTACAACTGGGGCTCCCTGTTCAACTGGCGGGGCCTGCTCATCATCGTAGGGGGCGGTTTCATGGTGGGCTTCGGCGCCCGCTATGCCGGCGGCTGTACCAGCGGCCACGCCATCAGCGGGCTGTCTATGCTTCAAATATCTTCCCTGATCGCCGTCGTCGGCTTTTTCGCCGGCGGACTGCTGATGACGCACCTCCTTTTTCCCTTTATCTTTTAAAGGCATTTCATCATGCGCTTGTCAAGATTTATTTTTATCGGGATCATCTTCGGGATCACCCTGTACAAGGCAGAGGCCGTTTCCTGGTTCCGGATCTACGAAATGTTCCATTTCCAGTCCTTCCACATGTACGGCATTATTTTCTCTGCCATCCTCCTGGGGGTCGGCATCGTGCAGCTCATCAAGCGCACCCACATGCGTTCGATCGAGGGGAAGGAGATCGTCTTTCATCCCAAGGCCCGCAGCGTGCCGCGCTACCTGCTGGGCGGCATGATCTTCGGCATGGGCTGGGCCCTGGCCGGCGTGTGCCCGGGGCCCATGTTCATCCTCATGGGCAGCGGCTATACGGTCTTTATCGTGTTCCTGCTGGCCGCCATGACCGGTACTTTTGCCTACGGATACCTGCGGTCGTACCTGCCCCATTGACATTTGGAAACAACAATGCATCTTCATATTTTCATGGACTTAAACGAAAGAAACCATGGCCATACACCATCAGATCGCAATAATCGGCGCCGGCACGGCCGGTATTACCGTAGCCGCTCAGCTGCGGCGCAAGGATAGCGCACTCGATATCGTCATCATTGATCCGGCGGACAAGCACTACTACCAGCCCGCCTGGACGCTGGTGGGTGCCGGCACCTACAAGATGGAGGCCACCGAGCGCGACATGGCCGACCTCATCCCCGACGGGGTGAAGTGGATGCAGGACGCCGTCACCGAGATCCTGCCGGATACCAACACCCTGAAACTCCAAAGCGGCGAGGATGTCACCTACGACTATCTGGTGGCCTGCCCGGGCATTCAGATCGACCGCGACGGCATCGAAGGCCTGGCCGAGGTGCTGGACAAAAATGAGGTGTGCAGCAACTACACCGATCCCGAGTACACCTGGGAGGTGCTGCAAAACTTCAAGGGCGGCACGGCCATCTTCACCCAGCCGGCCACAGCCATCAAATGCGGGGGGGCACCTCAGAAGATCATGTACCTGGCCGACGAGTACTTCCGCCGCCAGGGCCTGCGGGACAAGACCCATATTTCCTTTATCACGCCGGGCTCGGTCATCTTCGGAGTGGAACCCTTCAAGTCCACCCTCATGGAGATCGTGGACCGCAAGGACCTGGAGCTGCGCTTCTTCCACAAGCTGATCCGGGTGGACGGTCCCAACAAGCGCGCCGTGTTCGAGATCACCAATCACGTGGACGATCCCGAAAAGCTGTACCACAACCGCAAGGACCTTCCCGGCCTGGAGATGCTCTCGGATAATACCGTGTCCATCCCTTACGACATGATGCACCTGGCTCCGCCCCAGTCGGCTCCCGATTTTGTGAAGCGCAGTAAGATCGCCCACCAGGACGGCCCCAGCAAGGGCTGGATCGACGTGAACCCGTACAGCCTGCAGCACAACCAATATCCCAACGTCTTCGCTCTGGGCGATGCGGCAGCCCTGCCCACGGCCAAGACCGGTGCAGCCGTGCGCAAGCAGGCCCCGGTGCTGGTGGAGAACCTGCTGCACGTCATGCACAAGGACGGTCAGATCGAGGAAGGCTACCACGGCTACTCTTCCTGCCCGCTGGTGACCGGCTACGGCAAAATGCTGCTGGCCGAGTTTAACTACGATGGCGAGCGCGACAGCGACCCCGCCATCTCCCGCTTCGTGGATACCAGCAAGGAGCAATGGAGCATGTGGATCCTCAAGAAGTACGGCCTGCCCTTTATGTACTGGAACCTCATGCTGAAAGGACGGGCGTAAGGCATTAGGGAATATTACACCAGCCGCCGGACGGGTGGCCGGCCTGGCAGACACGCCCTTGCTGCAGGTACACCCCAGCGCGTAAAGGCTCACAGCGGAAAACCCATCATCTTCTAGTGGGTATTGCGTTCATACCCGTTCAAGTAGCCCATGCTACCCGGAACTACAGCAGGCATTCTTCGCACAAGCCAATCAACAGGAGCTCGGCAGAATCCACTTTTCGGTTGGGGACGGAGGGGATTGAAACATCGAGGGTCAGGCATTCGGTCTTGCCACAGTCACGGCATTGAAAATGGGGGTGTGCGTCCGTGTGTTGGGAAGCCGTACATCCCCTGCATTTTGCATACCATTTGAGCCCATCCCTTCCCATAAAGGAGTGAAGTGTGCCGTCATCTTCCAAGCGGTCGAGAATTCGGTACACCGTAGTCTTGTTCATTTCCCGGTGAAGTCGTTCCACTAATTCCACTACAGACAGCGCAGAATCGGCTTGCTCAAACACCTCGAGCAAGGTCTTGACGGATTTGGTCTTTCGGATAATTCCCATGGTGCAAAATTAACGCAACTCGGTTGCATCAAGAAGTAAATGGCCTATATTTGCAATTAGCCGCAAGAAATAAAAGGTTTGCTATGATCCAGATCCAGAACGCATCCAAGTCCTTTAAAAATACCCGGGCGGTTCAAAACTTGAGTCTGCAGGTGGATAAAGGAGAGATTTTAGGTCTGCTGGGGGCCAATGGGGCCGGAAAATCCACTTGCATCCACATGTTGCTGGGTTTCATCAAACCCGACTCGGGCAGCGCGCTGATCAATGGCCTGGACACGAGCCAGAAGGCCCGGGAAGTGCGCAAAATCATTGGGTACATACCCGAAAACGTAAACCTGTACCCCTTCCTTTCCGGGATAGAAAATCTGGACTATTTCTGCCGCCTGGCAGGGTTGAAGTATTCAAAAATAGCACTTCACGATTTATTGGGCGCCTGCGGATTGCAGCCAGAAGCGCACGACAAGAAGGTGTCTGCCTATTCCAAAGGGATGCGTCAGAAGGTGGGCATTGCTATTGCCTATGCCAAGAAAGCCCGGGTCTATCTGCTGGATGAACCTGCCAGTGGTTTAGACCCCTTGGCGAGCAGCGAGCTTTCCTCCCTATTGAAGACGCTGGCTGCTGAAGGTGCGACTATCCTGATGGCGTCCCATGATATTTTCCGGGTCCGGGAAGTATGCCACCGCATAGGTATTTTAAAACAGGGCCAACTGGTCAAGGAACTGCGCGGTGAAGAGGTAAGCGCCAATGAGTTGGAAAGGCTGTATTTGGAATTCATGAAAAACTAGAACGCATGATGTGGCTCATGATAAAAAACGAGTGGCAGTTTCTTCTCCGAAGCCGGGTACTTCAGGGCATCAGCCTGGCCTTCCTCCTGGCCCTGGGGGTTTCCGTTTATCTGGGAAACCTTCAAACCAATAGCCAAGCGGAGCAGTATGCTGCTGCCAAAGAACATCTTCGGGCGCAATGGGAAAGCATAGACGCGATGAACCCACACGGCGCTGCACACTACGGCACCTATGTGTTCAAACCTTCCAATTTGCTGAGCAGCCTGGATGAAGGTGTGCGAAGTGTAACGGGTAACGTGCTTCGCGTTGAAGGACATGTGCAGAATGAGATGGTCCACTCGGAAGCCTCACAAATGCAGTCCGTATCCAAATTTGGAAAGCTGAAGAGTTCGCTGCTGCTGCAATATATTCTCCCGCTGGTACTGGTTTTTTTGGCATTTCACAGCGTGAGTAAGGAGAAACAAAGCGGCCGCCTCAAATCACTCGTGCTGCAAGGGGCAAAGCCCTCCTCCATCGTATGGGCAAAGACTATTTCCGTCTGGCTTTACGGTCTGGTGCTCTTGAGCTTGACGGTATTGACCTATGCCCTCTTTAATTTGCCGAGTATCAGCGCCGAGATCACCAGCCGAACCCTTTTGTTCTATCTGTCTTATGCCTTGTACTATTTCATTTTGAGTGGTCTTACCGTCTTTTTTTCAGCCCGCTGGCAAAACCCTACCGTGGCCCTTACTGCCATGCTTGGTATCTGGATCGTCTGGACGATTTTTTTGCCCAATATCTTCATGACATCCGTGGAGAAATGGCACGAGTTGCCCAGCCGGGAAGAATTTAAGACGGCAATGCGGGAAGATCGTTCTAAAGGGATAGATGGTCACAACCCAGCCGATGCGCGCGGGAAGGAGCTGGAAGACCAAATATTAAAAGAATACGGAGTAGACAGCCTGTCCCAACTCCCAATCAACTTTGACGGCATCAGAATGCAAGCCGATGAAGAATACGGCAACAAAGTATGGGACAAGCATTTTGGCCATTTGCGAAACGTCTTGGCCCGGCAAAAGCAAAGCTACCAGATGGCGGGCATCATCGACCCGTTCATTTCCCTCCAAAATGCGAGTATGGGGTTTTCGGGTAGCGATAACCTGCATCATCAGGAGTTCTTGCTGCAGGTAGAAAGCTATCGCAGGGATTTCATCAAAATGCTCAATGATAAACACGCCTATGGCGGCTCAAAGACGGGCGACTGGAGCTGGAAAGCGGATAATGCTTTTTTTAAGTCGGTCCCGGATTTTGCATATCAGCCCACGGCCATGGCATCGGTATTCCCGAATTATCTGGCGGACCTGATACTCCTGGCCTGCTGGACGGTTTTCGCGGCCGTTCTTTTGGTTTGGGGAACGAAAAGAATACAGGTAATATGAGCATACTGGACATATTCTTATTCGAATGGAAACATTTCAGCCGCAATCCGTTCAAAGTAGTTGCCCTGCTGCTTTTTTTGGTGGCAGCGGCCTATGGCCTTCACCATGGGGCAAGCCTGTACCACGAGCAAACTGCAACGATTGACGTCATAAAAACCCAGGCAGCGGAGGAAAGGCAGAAGTATATTTCCTATTTTGACGAAGGGAAAAAAGGGCCGGAGGACCGTCCATGGATCGACCTTACCACTCCTTTCTGGGCGATCTGGTATAACGGGATCTACCACTTCAAAGCCCCTTCCCCCGCCCTGGTGTACAGCATCGGGCAGGCGGAGCAATACGGGTTTTACAAGCGGGTTACCTTTTGGGCAAGCCCCTACGACTCCGATATGACCCAGGAGATCGCCAATCCCGAGCGCTTGCAAACCGGGACGCTGGACTTTGCCTTTGCATTGCTTTTTCTTCTTCCACTGCTTCTGCTGATTCTGCTCTACAACCTGAGGAGTGCGGAAGCCGAACAAGGCTTCCTACCGCTCATTGAAGTACAGGCGATTTCCCAAAACACCTGGCTATTGTCAAGAGTAGCCTTCTACGTGGCGTTGCTCTTTGTGGCGATCGCAGCCCTGCTGGTGTATGGTGCATTCCTCACTCCGGTATTTTCTTCGGCACCTGCTGCCTTTGGCCGGATGCTTCTTTTCAGCAGCTTCTATCTGCTTTTTTGGTCCGTGATTTTCTACTTCATCATACGAAGTGGAAAAAGCATTATGGGCAATGCCCTGAACATGGCAGGGGTGTGGCTGGTGTTCGTATTCCTGATTCCGGGGCTCGTACATCAATGGGTCAGTATAAAGAAACCCGCCAACCTGATGACGGAATTCATCGACGCCACCCGGGATGAACAGGAAAAGCTTTTTAACCAACCGGATAGTGTGATCCAGGCCCAGCTCGATGCTTTGTTCCCTGAAATTGTGGACAGCCCGGTGGCCAGAGACAGCACCAAACGGAATCTGGCGATGAACAGGTCAAGCTCTGCACTGGCCAATGAGTTGAAAAAGTCAAGTATTGGGGTTATTGAAGCCGATAACCAGACAAAGAACGAGCTTATTCGATCTACCTATTGGTTTAACCCAATAGCCTTCTTTCAAAATCAGTTAAATGCGATTTCTGAAAGCCACTATGACCATTACCAGCATTACCGGGATCAGATCCAGAGATTGATTGACAAACAAATACGCACCATGGTACTGGACACCTGGAATGGGGTGAAAGTCGATAAAGAGCAGTTTTTGCACTACAATAAAAATTTAGTGCCATGAATAAAGCTGTTCGACATACGGCGACTCTATGGTTAACTTTTTTCGTATTAATCGCATCCATTCGGACTTGACCGGCATGACGACCCAAAAGGAAAATCTAGGAACCATCAAAATTTATGTGAAATGAAAAACATTGCAATCACTTCCCTAGCCATGTTAGCTCTTCTATGTACCGCCTGCGGAAATCCGGGGGAAAAGGAGGCTGAATCAACCCGCACCGAAGCATCTACCGCCAAAGAGGTGGTGCCGGAAGTCGTCTTTGAAAACGATTACGCCAAAGTGGTAAAAGTCACCCTTGCGCCCGGGGAGACCCTTGCCTCGCATCAGGGAGAAGAAAGAGTTATTTATTCGCTAACTGATTATTCCATTGAGTGGGAAGAGCAAGGGAAAGCGGAAGGGATCAAGTCCTGGAATAAGGGAGATATTCACGTTCACGGCGCCGGTCAGCATTCCGCCAGGAATAACGGGAACTCGACTGCCCAGTGGCTGGCATTCGTAAAGAAGAAGGCCGAGTTGCCCGATTGTTCTGAAAATACGTTGGAAAACGACGTGATCACCGTTGCTCCTGATTTCGCCAATCAAGGCTTCGAAAATGAAGCATTTCGAATCACAGAGGTAACTCTTCCTCCGGGCGAGAACATACCGATGCACTCTGGCATCAATCGCGTCATTTATTCGCTCACCGACTATCGGATCCGGTACGAGTCGAATGTGGAAGGAAAGGGGGAAAAGTCGTTTCAAACAGGAGATGCACACTGGCACGAGGCATGTAAGCATGCGTTGGAAAACACAGGGAATAAGGAAGCGCGGTTTTTGGTGGTGGCCTACAAAAGAGCTAATGAATAAACTTGAATCGCTCAGATGGCAAATGGAAATAGAGCCGGTGCTATGGCAAACCGAGCACTCATGGGGAGGTGATTTTTTAAGCTCAATGCACACATGCAAGTAAATTCGGTAAGCAAAAAACTCCCCGTAACCGTCCTGAGTGGCTTTTTAGGGGCCGGAAAAACTACCTTGCTCAACCACATACTCCACAATAAAGAAGGGCTGAAAGTGGCGGTCATCGTCAATGATATGAGCGAGGTGAATGTGGATGCCGAGCTGGTCAAGCAGGAAAACACGCTTTCGCGCACCGAAGAAAAACTGGTGGAAATGAGCAACGGATGCATCTGCTGTACGCTGCGCGAAGATCTCATGGTAGAAGTAGAGCGCTTGGCCAAAGAAAACCGCTTCGATTATCTGCTGATCGAAAGCACGGGTATCAGCGAACCCGTACCCGTAGCGCAAACCTTCTCCTTTGTGGATGAGGATAAAGGTATTGACTTATCGCGATTCAGCTACATTGACACCATGGTAACTGTAGTGGATGCCTTCAATTTCTTCAAGGATTTTGGCAGCCCAGAAACCCTGATGGACAGGAATCTCACCAATATCGAGGGCGACTACCGTACGATCGTCAACCTGCTCACCGACCAAATCGAGTTCGCCAATGTGATCATTCTCAACAAGACCGATCTGGTGACCGAAGAGCACATGGGCATCTTAAAGGCAGCTATTCACAAATTAAATCCTTCCGCTCGCCTTATCGAGTCCAGTTTTAGCAAGGTCAACCCCAAAGAGATCCTCCATACGGGACTATTCGATTTTGAAGAAGCCGAACAGAGTGCGGGTTGGATCGAAGAACTGAACAAAGACGAGCACACCCCCGAAACCGAAGAATACGGAATCGGCTCCTTTGTCTACCGCACTAAAAAACCCTTTGATCCCGGGCGTTTCTGGCATTATATCCAGCACCGCTTTCCCAACTATATTATTCGCAGCAAAGGATTGTTTTGGTTGGCGTCCCGCCCTGAGCAGGCATTGGTATGGAGTCAGGCTGGAGGTTCACTAAGAGCCGATAGTGCAGGCGTTTGGTGGTGCAGTATGCCCTACGGAAAGCGAATTCAGTACGGGGCATTCGTGGAGAACCAACAACAGATTGAAGCGGGCTGGGACGAACGATTTGGAGACCGGAAAAACGAGATCGTTTTCATCGGACAAGGTATGGATGAGGCAACCATCAGGTCGCAACTGGATGCTTGCCTTGCAACCGAAGCGGAATTGGCTACCCAGAAGTGGGAAGATGGCTACGAGGATGAATGGCCCGTTCATCGGGTTTATGTGAAATAGACGCTGCTCCCTACCGCAGCAGCAAGAACAGCAGCTGTACGTACAGGATCTTGATCACGATGGCCACCGGCAGCATGAGGGTGTAGCCGATGTGGGGCAGCTTGTTGCCGGCCCGGGTGGTGGCGTAGTCGAGCACGGCGGGCTGGTTGCTGATCATGCCGATGAGGAAGCTGAAGGGGATGCGCAGCAGCTTGTACCCGATCCAGAGGGTGACCAGGGCCGTGAACAGGCTGATGAGCGTGCCGGCCAGGAAGAGATAGCCGCCCTCGCCCTGGGCGATGGTGTTGATGAAGGTGTGCCCGGAATTGATGCCGATGCCGGCCAGCATGAGACTGAGGGCGATCTGCTGCAGGGTGAGGTTGGCGCCGTAGGGCAGCGTCCACACGACGGGGCCGGTGCGCCGCAGGGCGCCCAGGGTGAGCGCTACCAGCAGGGGGCCGCCGGCGTAGCCCAGCTGAAAGGACACCCCGCCCGGCAGCTGGAAGGTGATCATGCCCAGCAGCAAACCCAGCCCCATGCCCAGGCTGAAGCTCAACAGATTGATGCGGCTCAGGGCGTCGTAGCTATCGCCGAAGAGCTCCGCCAGGCGGGGAATGTCGCGGCGGCGGGCCACAAACACCACCCGATCGCCCAGTTCCAGCACGGTATCGGGGCTGGCCAGCAGGTCCATATCGCCCCGGATCACGCGGGTGACCACCGCCGCAAAGCGGGCCTGCAGGTTGAGCGCGGCCAGCTTCTGCCCGGCCACCCGGGGGTTGGAGACGAAGATCTTGCGGATGTCGTATTCGGTGCGGTCGGCTGTCAGGTCGGTCGAGACGTACTCGCCCAGCTCGGCCCCCACGCGATCCAGCTCCCGGGCATCGCCCACTACGGCGACCAGATCGCCGGGCCGGAAGGCCGTATCCCAGTTGGTGAGGCGCATCGCCTCGCCCCGCTGCATCCGCCCGAACACCACCGGCCATTCGTGCCGGGCCTTGAGGTCGCGAATGGGGGTGTCGCATATCGCCTGATGGGTAATGCGCAGGGTGCGGCTCTCGATCTGTTGCTTGACCGGGTAGTCCTTGCCGAGCTCGCGCTCCTCTTGTTGGTAATCCACCCGCAGCAGCCGCTGCATGACCGCTATGGCGGCCATGGCTCCCAGCACCCCCATGGGGTAGGATAAGGAGTAGCCCACCACGGCCAGTTCGCTCGTGCGGCGGATGTAGTCGCCCCCCTGTTTACTTCCGCCGATCACGTCGAGCAGGCCGGCCAGGGCGGGGGTGTTGGTGGTGCTGCCGGCAAAAACCCCGGCCGTAGCCGCCGCCTGGAAGCCCAGCCAGAAGTGGATACCCGCAATGGCCGCCGCCGAGAGCGTGAGCATGAGGATCACGAAGACCACATCGCGGGCGCCCCGCTGCTGGAAGGTGGCGAAAAAGCTGGGCCCGCTGCTGAGCCCGATCAGGTACACAAACATGGCCAGCCCCAGAAAGATGATCTCCTCGGGTACGTGCAGCTCCCGGCTCAGCCCGCCGAACAACAGCCCCACGAACAGCACCGCCGCCACACCCAGGCTGGAGCCGCGAATGCGAATGCTGCCCAGGCCGTAGCCGATGCCGATGACGACAAAAAGCAGGAGAACCGGGTTTTCGACAAATGCCTGGATCATAACAGCTGCAGTACCACTTGACCCCAAAATAAAGGAATCCTGCTCATCGGATGCCCCCAAGTCTTCCGGTGAGTAGGTTGGCAGTCCTCCGGCGAGGTTGCTAACAGACAGTGGCCAGATCCCCACGGGAAGAGCCAAACCGATACCTCCACGGCCACATTCCGGCAGCAGAGTGCATCCCAACACCTCTCCTACCGGTACGGATTGGCACGAATATTCCGGGCTGCAAGGGAAGCCGTCTCCTGGATCCGCTTAGTTCGGGTTGCCGGTCGTTTTGTTAGGTTCAAACGTTGAGGAACACCAGCTACCTGTCCACACCTCTCCCGCTTTAAGCAAGCAGGATCGGCACAGCAGGTAGCCCACACGATTGTGTCCAATTGGCTGATCTTGGAAATCTAGGTTTTTCCGGATATCTTGAAAAAAAGCTATTCATGATCAACTACAAAGACTACATTACCATTGACCCAGCCATACGATTCGGAAGACCTTGCCTGAAAGGCACTCGGATCTCTGTTTATGATGTACTAAACTGGCTCGCCAACGGAATGAGTTTTGAGGAGATCCAAACCGACTTCCCCGAATTAACAGAAACCCACATTAGGGCTTGCCTCGCCTATGCTGCCGATCGCGAACATAAGCTCAGGGTGGCAGTATGAGGTTGTTACTGGATCAAAATATTTCATTCAGGCTCCTGAGCTTGATCCAGGATGCGTTCCCCGAATCTGCTCAAGTAAAACGGTTAGGGCTTGAAGGCTCTACCGATCTTGAAATATGGGAGTTCGCCGAGAAGAATGGATTTGCGATTTTAACTTTCGACAGTGATTTCTTTGACATATCCCAATTCAGAGGGCATCCTCCTAACCCGGAAAATTCACCGAATTTTCCGCCCGAAGGGCTGACGAATTGCAAAATTTTGTGAATCAAACCATTACGAATAATATAGTTCAATTCTTATACGGTTTTCAGCCAATTATCGTCATTATTCACGGTAATCCGTGAATAATTCGGGCTAAAATCATCTGGTTGCGGACCGGAAATACTACCACCAGTAACCTCGCCAGAATTTTGAGGGAGAAAGAACAAATCATAAAAGATTTCCTGGAAAAGGAGGAATACCGGGAAGCAGCTTGCCTAGAAATCGACTAATACCGTGTAGCTGTCCATGAGCCAACGCGCACGGCAGCTAGACTACCAGGTTACTCACAGCCCCTTTCCCACTGCCGCTGCTCCGTAGGAGCTGTACTGCCGCAATCACTCGAACCGGTCAAGCGGCTACTCCAGCACCACATAATCCACCTCCAGCCGGAAGGGGGGCTCCAGCTTGTCGCTGAGGATGAAGCCCAGGCTTTCGATCGCGCCCAGGCGCTCTGCGCTGGGGGCTCGGTCAACGCCAGGACTGTACAGCCCCTGAAGGGGCAGATCCTCCACAAAGCAGGTGGTTCAGTATGCCTCGACATCCCCCTGCGATGACCGGATGATCTTTACCTAAGAGCTCCGTTCCAGTGAAACCAATCCCTCCCAGGTTCTTTTGCTCCGTAGGAGCTATACATCGGTAACTTCACAGCTCCTATCTCACTGCCTCTGCTCCGTAGGAGCTGTACTGCCGCAATCACTCGAACCGGTCAAGCGGCTACTCCAGCACCACATAATCCACCTCCAGCCGGAAGGGGGGCTCCAGCTTGTCGCTGAGGATGAAGCCCAGGCTTTCGATCGCGCCCAGGCGCTCTGCGCTG
>JAJDFU010000299.1:12118-12657 GCA_020528935.1 Saprospiraceae bacterium
CTTGTCGCTGAGGATGAAGCCCAGGCTTTCGATCGCGCCCAGGCGCTCTGCGCTGAGGGTATCTCCGGTGGGCCGGCCGCGCCAGGAGCCAGGCAGGCCCGGGAGGGGAAAAGCAACCTCCGTCCATTTGCCGGGCGGGGCTTCCAGCTGCTTTTTGTAGTTGACCTGCCGGGTTGTGATGAGGCGGAAGTCGTAGGGCCGGCCGTCGGTGCGGAACCGGATGCGTGCGCTTCGGTAAGGGGAGAGATCCAGCCCCAGGGGCCGGCTGCGCAGGCTGGCGAAGCCGCCCCGGTTCTCGCGAGACAGCGCCCCGGCAAACACCAGGGCATCATCGGTATACGTGACCGTACCCACGGACACCCCGCCCATCACCGCATCGTTCACGGTGAACCAGTCGTCGGTCTTGCCGGTGCCGAAATCGAAGGTCAGGGGCTCTGTGTCCATACTAATTCGGTGTACAATCTATGCGTTCATTTCCAATTAGGTCCCCACTTCCTCCTTCGCCTGATCGCCCAGCGCCTTGCGGTGGACCTTGCCGG
>JAJDFU010000012.1 GCA_020528935.1 Saprospiraceae bacterium
TGTATAATGGACATGCCCGCGACGGACCGAACGACGATGGGGAGCGCGAAAACTCCGCGGAATACCTCAATGCCGTGCGCCAGGCCAACCCCAATGCCGCTGACCGCCTCGAAACCGACCCGTCAAACGACGACTACCTCTACTATGCCGACGACAACGCGTTTGGCGACGGCGACGGCGTACTGAGGCGCTACTACCATTTCAACAATACCCAGAGCAATTCTCCGGTGCAAGAGGGAGGAGTGCGCTCCTTTGCCTACACCAACTTCCCCGATGCCGAGGATATCGACAACGACAATACGGTAAACGAAACGGAGGCCTATTTCGAATACGAGATCCCCTTCTTCTACGATCCCTCCCCGGGGCAGGAACGCTTTATTGATGAATCCCGGACGCCCTTCATTACGGACCGGCGGGAAGCCCCGGACGGGCGCGTCTGGTATCGCTTCCGGGTGCCCATCAACACCCCCCAGCGCCGGCGCATCGGCGGCATCCAGGATACGCGCTCCATACGCTTCATGCGCATGCTGTTGCGCAATTTCGAGCAGCAGACCACCTTTCGCTTCGCCACCCTGGAGCTGATCCGGAACCAGTGGCGCGAGTACCGCCAGGGGATTTCCAACGTCAGCTCCTCCGCTTGCGATGTGCAGGCCGAAGAATTCGTCATCGATGCCGTGGGCATCGAGCAGAACAGCAGCAAAGAGCCGTTCAACTACGTGCTTCCCCTGGATATTCAGCGCGAGCAGTCCCTGGGGGTGTTCAACGCCCTGCAAAATGAACAGTCCCTGCTGCTGCGCACCACCTGCCTGGCCGACTCGGCCGACATTTCCGTGTTCAAGGTGCTCAACTTCGACTTCCGGGTGTACGAGCGCCTCAAGATGTTTGTCCATGCCGAGGAGTTGCAGGAAGGTGCCATACCCGACGGCGGCGTTACGGTTTTCCTGCGCCTGGGCAGCGATTTCACCCAGAACTACTACGAGTACGAGATCCCGCTGGAGATGTCGGACCCCAACGTGGTGGCGAGCCTCAATCCCGCAGATGCGGAGTACAAACAGGAGGTGTGGAAGATCAACAACGAATTCAATTTCCCGCTCACCATACTGCGCGACCTGAAGCAGGAGCGCAACGACCAGGGCTTCCCCCTGGATCAGGAATACAGCAAGGTGATACCGGGCCAGCAACCGAATTCCCGCGAACACCGCATCAGCGTGCGGGGCAACCCCAATATGGGATTTGTGAAGATCGCCATGATCGGCGTGCGCAATCCCTTTCAGGGAGAGCTGAATTCCGCGGCCGACGGGGTGGAGGTGTGGGTCAACGAGTTGCGCCTGGAAGGCCTGGATGAACGCGGTGGGGCTGCCGCCATCGGCCGGGTGGATATGCAGCTGGCCGATTTCGGCAACCTCACCCTCGCGGGCAACTACTCCAGCATCGGTTTCGGTGCCCTCGACCAACAAGTGCAGGAGCGGCAGCGCGAAGAAATCGTCGGCTTCGATATCGCCGCCGACTTCCAGCTCGGGAAGTTCTTCCCTGATCGCTGGGGCCTGCGCCTGCCTTTCTACACCACGTTCTACCGAACGACCAGCAACCCCGAGTTCGACCCCTATGAACTCGTTATCCGCCTCAAGGACAAACCAGCAGACGCCGATAAACGCGAAGAACTGGATTCCATACGGAG
>JAJDFU010000515.1 GCA_020528935.1 Saprospiraceae bacterium
CTCCAGCTGGGCCAGAAAGCGATCGCGGGTGGCGTAGTAGGGCCAGTGGGCCAGGGTGGCATCCCAGGCCTGGGCGATGTGCCGCGGATACACCCACAGGTTGCCCGTCAGGTTGAGCACCAGCAACAGGACCACCCACCTGCGCGAGGCCGACCCCACGACCAGAAGCCAGTAGGCCAGTCCCAGCACCATGGGCATCATCACCGGCAGCAGATAGCGGTGCGAGATGGGGTTGCTCACGCCCAGCAGCCCGGGGAGGTAAGCCAGCAGGGTGCAGGCCGCGGCGCCCAGCAAAAAACGCATGGGCGGCGACCAGGACGAAGGGCGGCTCTGCCACAGCAGCCGGCCCAGCAACAGCCAATAGCCGAAGAATCCGTAGTCCAGGAAGCGCCAGCCCAAAATGCCGGTCTGGCGCAGCAGCTGTAGCGGGGAGTTTACTTCCCGGCCGCCGACCCAGTTGGGATGCGGCGTGCTGATCCACCAGCCGGTGGCCCGGTAGTGCGCGCCGTAGTAGATCGCCGCAAAAAGCAAGGCGAGCAGAAAGGGCCATAGGTTCTTCCCGCGCAGGGCGTCGGCCAGGCCTTTCGCCCAGGAGCGATGGGCCTGCCCGAAGAGGAACAAGTGGAAAAAGCCCAGTCCGGCTGCGGCAAACAGGCCGCGCAGGCTCACCATATTCATCAGCACCAGCGCCAGGGCCAGGCTCCAGGCTTCGCGCCGCCGGATGCTGTTGAGCCCCCACAGGAAGGCGAACAGCAGCACCAGATCGGGCGACACCAGGATGGCCTGGCCCAGAAAGGCCGCCGTACTCACCGCCAGGCCCATGGCCCAATAGCGGCCTGCCCCCGCCGGAAACCAAGCGACCACCAGGCGCGCCAGCTGCCACAGAATGCCCCACGCGAAAGGCAGCATGGCCCAGTGGCTGGCCGGCAGGCTGCGGCCCAACGCCTTCCAGACGGCCGCTACGTACATATTAAAAAAAACGGGATGCCCGCTGTCCAGCTCCGGCGGCAAAAAGAAGGTGTGAAAGTCCAGGAAATAATACCAGCTGCCCCGCCGGGATGCCTGGCTTACCGTATCCCAGAAGAAACAGTGGTCTTGCGCCAGGGCAATGCCCAAGGCGAAGAGCAGGGCAAAGGGCCCCCACAGGCGAAGCAGGGCCGGATATCTTGATCCGGCATCAGCCAAGGTGCTTCTGTTTGTGCTTCAGGCAGGCCCCGATGAAGGCCACGAACAGAGGGTGAGGCTGCTCCACCGTGCTTTTCAGTTCCGGATGGAACTGGGTGCCCAAAAACCAGGGATGGCCCTTGAGCTCGACGATCTCCACCAGGCCGGCATTGGGGTTGATGCCCGTAGCGATCATGCCGGCCTTTTCCAGGCACTCCTTGTAGTCGTTGTTGAACTCGTAGCGGTGGCGATGGCGCTCGCTGATGTGCAGCTTGCCGTAGGCTTTGGAGGCCAGGCTGCGCCGGCGCAGCTCGCACTCGTAAGCGCCCAGCCGCATGGTGCCGCCCTTTTTGGTGATCTTCTTTTGCTCGGGCATGAGGTCGATGACCGGATGGGGCGTATCGGCCTCCATTTCGGTGGAGGCAGCCCCCTCCAGGCCGGCCACGTGGCGGGCGTACTCCACTACGGCGCACTGCATGCCCAGGCAGATGCCGAAAAAGGGGATCTCCTGCTCGCGCACGTACTGCACGGCCCGGATCTTGCCTTCGATCCCGCGCTCGCCAAAACCGGGCGCCACGAGTACGCCGTCCAGGTTGTCGAGTTTTTGGGCCAGCTCGTCGGTGCCGGCTTCCAGGTGCTCCGAGTGAATGGGTACCACCCGAACTTTGCACTCATTCACGGCGCCGGCGTGTACAAAGGCCTCGTGTATGGACTTGTAGGCGTCCTGGAGTTCATTGTACTTGCCCACCAGGCCCACCGTCACTTCGTGCGTGGGGTTTTTGAGCTTGCCCAGGAAGGTCTTCCAGGCCGAGAGGTTGGGCTCGCGGCGGTCGGGCAGGCGAAGCTTGGAGATGACGGTGGCGTCCAGCTTCTCCTTGAGCATGAGCAGCGGCACGTCGTAAATGCTCTCTGCATCGATGGCTTCGATCACCGAGCCCACGTCCACATTGCAAAACAGGGCCAGCTTGCGGCGAATGTCCATCGTGAGAGGATACTCGGTGCGGCACACCAGGATGTCGGGCTGAATGCCGGTATTCAGCAATTCCTTGACGGAGTGCTGGGTCGGTTTGGTCTTGAGTTCTTTGGCGGCCCGCAGGTAGGGAATGAGGGTGAGGTGGATGACCAGGCAGTTGTCAATGCCCAGCTCCCAGCGCAGCTGGCGCAGGCTCTCCAGGTAGGGCAGGCTCTCGATATCGCCCACCGTGCCGCCCAGTTCGGTGATGACGATGTCGAAGTTGGCCGTGCTGCCCAGCAGTTGCACCCGCCGCTTGATCTCGTCCGTAATGTGGGGAATGACCTGCACGGTCTTGCCCAGGTAGTCGCCGGCGCGCTCCTTGTTGATCACCGTCTGATAGATGCGTCCGGTGGTGACGTTGTTGGCCTGCGAAGTGGGCCGGTTGAGAAAGCGCTCGTAATGCCCGAGATCCAGGTCGGTCTCCGCACCGTCGTCGGTCACGTAGCACTCGCCGTGCTCGTAGGGATTGAGCGTGCCGGGATCTACGTTGATGTAGGGGTCGAATTTCTGAATGGTCACGGAAAAACAGCGGGCCGGAGGAAACTTGGCCAGCGAGGCCGAGATAATGCCTTTACCCAACGCGGAAGTAAAGGCTCCCGTAACAAAGATGTATTTCGTCATAGCGATGGATTTGGGGTGGCTGCCCGATACACCTTGCCACGGGATGTAAAGATAGACATCTTGCCGAAGAAGGGGAAAGCACCGGCCTGAAAACCCCCGTCGCCACTACTGGCCTGCTCAGTGATAAAAACGCGGATCGGCAGCCGGATCCTCAAACGGCATGTAGGCCTCCCAGGGCTTGATGTAGGAGCGGGGAATGTCCAGCAAAAGGGTATCGCTATGAACCCAGCGCACCCAGCCCTCGGCGGAATCCCGGGGAGAAAAAACCCGAACGAAAGGGTTTTTCACCGCCTTCGGGATCAGCACGGAATCCTCGGGCAAGCTGTCCCAGGCCAGGAGTTTCCCGTAGATGGAGGGGCGGTTGCGCGCCCGATTGGTAGCCGGATTTCGGCGGGTGAAGGTAAAATGGGTCAGCACATACTCCATGGGAACGATGCGGTACTTACTGCTGTCCATGGGGATGTAGGCCGTATCCACCTGCCCCTCGTGCATGAGCACGGTATACAGCCGGCGGTTCCAGCCCAGGCAGTTGAAATAACAGAGATCTTCTTCCGGATCGAAGTACTTGGGCTGAAGATCGGGATCGCGGGCGATCTCCTCCAGAGAAAACTGCCCCAGATAGGTCCGGAACTGATCATCTCCATACATCAAAAAGGAATCGGTCGGCCGCTTCAGCGCCAGCAGACCAACGCCCGCTTTGGGGTAGTCGGCGGCCGGCTTTTTCCGGGCGTTCTCCGCACCGGTCGTATTGGAGGAGCACGCAAATTCCAGGATCGAGAAGAGCACAAGCAGTACAGAGGCAAATCTCATGAGCGAGCAGTTTTGAAATGTACAATCGGATCGGCAGCCGGTGCCGGCAGCGGCCGGACGTTGGCGCCAACCGGGCATTACCCGTGCAAATATGGTGGGTTCAACGCAAATTTCATCGGGTATTGGAGCGATTATTTTCCGGCCTGTTCCACCGCCCGACATGCGGCAGCAGGGGCCGGAGCCCGAAGCCGCTCCCGCTCTTCCATTTGACCCTGGACGGCTAAAAACCTACCGGATTTAAAAGGAAGTCCGGAACGCTATTTGTTAATTTTTTGTTTCCTTTATATTAACCAGATGTAAACAAAAGAAAGGGCTACTCCGTGTTGCCCTGCTCTTTTGCCCATTAAGATCACCATTATGAAGCCATGTCATCTGCTTATCGTACTCGTCTTGTGCTGGCTTCAAACACCAGCCTCCGCTCAGTCGGCATGGAGCGATTACAGCCGGCTCCACAAAGGCCCCGTGGACCATTGTCAGCATCGCGAAAGCACGTACGTGCAGGTGCCTATGGAGCTCGAACAGGGCATAATCTTTGTTGAAGCCACCGTAGACGGCCAAAAGGGAACCTTCATCCTGGATACGGGCTCTCCCACCTTGCTGGTGAACGATAACATTATCCGGAAAGGGGCAAAAAAAATGCTTTCGGTTTCCAGTGATTATCCGGCACAGGCGGTCCGCATCGGTCAATTCGCATGGGCCGGCATTCAGAAGCAGGGGCTGGAGGCCTACGTGCTGGATTTGAGCCATTTGGAACAAACACACCACAGAGAGATTCTCGGCGTCATCGGCTATCCCCTGTTTGCCGACCACGCCCTCCTGATCGACACCCAAAATGAACAGATCCTGATGGCAAAGACCAGCCCGGATCTATTCGAGCACTATGCCCAGCCCCAATCCACCTTTGCCTTCTCGCTGCGCCAACACCTGCCCGTACTTCAGGTCCGGATCGGGCATGGCTCGTACGCCTTCGGATTTGACAGCGGATCCTCGGTCAATTTCATCGACCGGGGCGTTTTGGAAGCGCTGCCGGCAGATCACTACCGGCTGTCCGGCCGGCAGGAGGTGTACGGGTTCTCCACCGAGCCCCGGCAGTTGCCTGTGGTCCGCATACCGGCATTTAATCCGGGGGGGCCTTCCCTGTCACAGGCCACCTTCCTGGTAACGGATTTCTCGGGCTTCGCCAAATCGGGCCTGAAGATCGACGGCCTCCTGGGTTTTCCTTTTCTAGAAGACACGATCATCTCCCTGGATTACCGGGAGAAGGAACTGACCTTCTGGATTCGCACGCCCTTTTGTTATTCGTCTTCGCTTAACTAGAGCTGTAGAGGCTTTGAGGGAACCTTGGGGACACCGCGTCACGCGGGCCTCCC
>JAJDFU010000454.1 GCA_020528935.1 Saprospiraceae bacterium
TCAACGAAAACGCCAGAGTCGTCGCTGTCGGAGTTGTCGGTGGGCAGCATGTTGTAGGCCGGGGCCCAGCTGCCGTTGTTGGGCTTGTAGCTCCGGAAAATATCCAGCCCGGCCAGGCCGGTATGTCCGTCGGAGGCGAAAGAGAGGGTGTCGCCGTCGGCAAAGGGGAATTTCTCATTCCGCTCGGTATTGATGGAGCGGCTCAGCGGGAGGGGTTCGGACCAGCCCTCGGCCGTGCGCTGGCTGCGCCAGATGTCGTAACCGCCCCATCCGTCGGGATGGTTGGAGGAAAAATAGAGGGTGTTGCCGTCGGCCGACAGGGTGGGGTGGCCGTAGTTCACTTCTTCCTGCTGGAAGGCCAGGGGCTGCGGCACCGTCCAGCTTTCGTCCAGCTGTTTTTCGCTGTAGTAGATCTTGCAGTAGGCGTCCTCCCATTTGCCTTCGCTATCGCAGCGGGTAAAGAAGACCTGCCTGAAGTCGGCGCTGAAGGCGCTGGTGCCCTCATTGGCTGGCGAATTGATGGGAGCCTCAAAGCTCGCAATGGCCTGGTTGTCGAGGTCTACGACGAAGAGGTCGCTGAAGTTGCGGCCGGTCCAGTTGTAGGTTTCATCCCCGGTGCTTACCGGCCGGTCCGAGGAAAAGACCAGCTGCCGGCTGCCGTAAGGCACGGGGGAATAGTCGGCACTTCCGCTGTTGAACTCGGCGAGTTCCACTTCGTATTCGGGATATTCGATGCCTTTCCAGCCCAGGGCCACCTCGCAGGCGTTTACCTCGCGGCGAAATTCGTACGGGCTGCCGATCTCGAAGCCCAGGTCCTTGAAGGCCTGGCGGGCTTCCTTGTAGGCTTCGGCCTGCTTGAGGGCATAGGCGTATTCGCGCAGGGCGTCGAAGCCGTACTGGTTGTCGTAGGCGATCTTGTACCAGTCGATGGCCGACTGGCTCTGGTTGAGATTCTTATACGATTCGCCCAGCATGAAGGCGATCTTGCCTTTTTCCACGCGGCTTCTGGTCTTGCGGTATTCTTTTTTGAGCATATCGACCGCTACGGCGTACTGCTTGCGGTCAAAGGCCGTGGCGCCATCCTTGATCTTCATGGTGTACGTACAGGCCGCCAGGGCGATGAACAGGCTGAAAAGAAGCGAAAAGCGTATGATCATATTCGGGGGTTTCCTTATTCTTTTTATCCTTGAAACCTTGAATACGCGCTTGAAAAATAAAATGGCTTCTGCCTTTTTATTTTTTAAACGGCATTACAGCATAAAAACGCCACCAATAAAGCGGTTGTTGCATGCGCAAAAAGGGCCGGCGATGCGAAGATCGCCGGCCCCCTTGCAAGGCAGTTGTTTTCGGTGCAGCGGGCTAGCGGGCTTTGGAAGCTGCACGCGAAAAGGTAGCCTTGCGTTCGGTCTGCTTTTTGCCGGTCAACTCGGCGGACAGGTCGCTCATGATCGGGGTAGCTACGAAAATAGAGGAGTAGGTACCCACGATAATGCCCACCAGCAGCGCAAAGGCAAAGCCCTTGATGCTGGTGCCGCCAAAGATGAACAGGATGGCCACCACGAAGAGCGTGGTCAGCGAGGTGATCACCGTTCGGCTCACCGTGCTGTTGACGGCCAGGTTGATGACCTCTTTCTTATTCTTGTTGGGATACAGACCGATATACTCCCGTATGCGGTCAAACACGACCACCGTATCATTGATGGAATAACCGATCACCGTGAGAATGGCGGCGATGAAGGTTTGGTCGATCTCCAGGTTGAACGGGACGAGGCCGTGGAGTATGGAGAAGGTG
Source organism: Saprospiraceae bacterium (assembly GCA_020528935.1). GTDB lineage: Bacteria > Bacteroidota > Bacteroidia > Chitinophagales > Saprospiraceae > JAJDFU01. Next base: position 1,793 of record JAJDFU010000454.1, read on the forward strand.
GCCAGTACGATGAGGGTGTCGTGAAAAAGGGCCGCAACGGCGCCCAGGCTGTACTGCCATTTGCTGAACCGGATGAATATGTACAGGAAGATCAGCAGCAGGGCAAAGATGGAGGCCTCCAGGGCACTGTTCTTGATGTCGTCGGCAATGGTGGGGCCCACTTTGCTGGAATTGGTCACGTGCGTGCCCTGGCCTTCGGGATCCTTGAAGCTTTCCAGCGCAATGCTGCCGCCCAGCAGGCTGTTCACGCCCTCGTGCAGCTTGGCCATCACCTGGTCATCCGCATTTTCGGCATCGCTGTCGATCAGGTAGTCCGTCACGACGTTGTAGGTATTCTCCGTATCTACCGCTTTGACCGTGGGCACGCTGCCTTCGAAAGCCGTAGTGAGGGATTCCCGCAGGGCTTCCGCTTCCACGGCCTGCTCGAAGGTGATGTTGTAGGAATAGCCACCTTTGAAATCCACACCCAGTTCAAAGCCCCGCGTAAAGAAAGAGGCCAGACCCAGCACCAGGAAGGTGCCAGAGATGATGTAGGCGAAACGGCGCTTACCCAGCCAATCGATGTTGAGGTTGGCAAAGGCATTTTTGGAGAATCCGGTGTGGAAGCTCATGCTTCGGCCGCCGCCGGTCCACCAGTCGATGATGAGGCGGCCCACCAGCACGGCAGTGAAGAGCGAGGCCAGTACACCCACGATCAACACGACGGCAAAGCCCTTGATGGGGCCGAGGCCGAAGTAGGCCAGTACGATAGCCGTGAGGATGGTCGTGACGTTGGCATCGATGATGGCCGAGTACGAGTTTTTGAAACCGTCATTGATAGCCATGAGCAGGCCCTTGCCCTCGCGCGTCTCCTCGCGTATGCGCTCAAAGATGATCACGTTGGCATCCACGGCCATACCGATGGTGAGCACGATACCGGCGATGCCCGGCAGGGTGAGCACCGTGCCCAGCGAAGCCAGGGCACCGAAGATGAAGAAGAGGTTGAGGAACAGGGCAATGATAGACACAATACCCCCACCGCCGTAGTACAGGATCATGAAGATGAGCACGATGGAAAAGCCGATGAGCAACGCCCGGATGGAGCGCTGAATATTCTCTTCGCCCAGGGAGGGGCCCACCAGGTTTTCCTGGATGATGCTGGTCTCGGTGGGCAGTTTGCCCACCTGAAGGATACTGGCCAGGTCCTCCGCTTCCTGAATGGAAAAGCTGCCGGTGATCTGGGAGCTTCCGTTGAGGATGGGACCGCGTACGCCCGGAGCGGATACCACCTCGTCGTCCAGCACGATGGCGATCTCGCGCTCGTTGTCCTGGGCGGCTTTGGTGGTCATCTGGCCCCAGATCTGGGCACCCTGGTCGTCCATGGTGAGGCTCACGGCCGGCTCATTGGTCAGGGGGTCGGGCTGTGCGCTGGCGTCGGTGACGTGCTCGCCGGTGAGGGGAGCCGCTTCCTTCAGCGGATCTTTCTTGATGGCGTAGAGCTGGTACTGATCGGTGAGCTCGCCGGTTTCGTAGTTTTTGGCCGGATTGCGCGACCACTTGAACTCCAGCTCGGGCGGGAAGAGGTTTTTGATCTCCTCTTTGTCCAGCAGCTCGGAGATGGCCTCCCGCTGGTTCTTGTTGGCCTGCCCCATCACGGCCGGCCCCATCGTACCGCTGTTGAGGGTGAATTTGCTGAAGAGTACACCCTGGTCGGTAGTTTGGGCTTTGTAGATGGTATCGCGATTGAGGACCACGCTGCTGTCCACCTGGCCCAGGGAGTCCGTGGCGTATTCGATATTGATGGTCTCGATTTCCTGTTCGATGTCCTTGCCGGCCCGAGCGGTGAGCAGTTCGTTGGCGCGGATGAGCGCCTGCTGGATGCCGGGATCGTTGATGCGAAAGACGTCGTAAAATTCCAGTTTGGCGGCGGCCTGCAGGAAGGTGCGGGCCCGTTCGGGATTGTCGATGCCCGGCAGTTCCACCAGGATGAGGTCGCGGCCTTCGTCCAGCGAGACATTGGGCTGGGCCACGCCCAGCTTGTCGATCCGCTTTTTGAGCAGGTTGAAGGTGAGGTTGACCGTCTCGTCGGCTTTTTGGCGCAGGAGGCGGATCACTTCACCGTCGCTGGATTCGTAGTTGAGTTCTTCGCGCAGGCCTTCATTGCGCAGGAAAATGGGCGCCAGTTTCTTTTCGCCGGCCACTTCGTTCCAGGCGTCAGCAAAGAGGGTGACGTAATCCGTCTGCGCTTCCTTTTGCATCTCATTGGCCCGCTGCAGGGCTTGCTGGAAGGTCTCGTCGCCGCTGTTGTCGGCCATATTGCGGATGAAGTTCTCCAGATTGACCTGGAGCACGACGCTCATACCGCCCTTGAGGTCGAGGCCCAGGGCCAGTTGCTGGCCCTTCAGCTCCTGGTAGGTGTACGATTTCAGCAGCGGAATATCCAGTACTGTTTCCGTGGACATGCTGTCCAGGTATTTGACCTCGGCGAGTCGCTTGACCTGATCCTGCTGATCGGCCGGCGCCTCGGCCGCCACCTGTGCGGCGTGGGCTTCCGCAGCTTTTTCTACCTTGTTGGTAGGCCAGATCAGAAAATACTGCCACACTGTCACCAGGGTGAGAATCACCAGAAATACCTTCACAAACCCTTTGCCTTGCATAACACCTGTGTTCTTTATGTGAAAAAGCTGTCGTTTTTTGCGATACAGGAAAGTAGAACTGCTTCATTTTCAATAAAAAAGAAAGCAGCGCATACCACCCAGGCGAAAAACTCCGCAAATATAAAAACCTTTTCCTCCTTTTGGCAGCCTGCGCGCAAATACCCGGCTCAACGGTCGCCGCCCTGCGGCGAAATTAAACTTGTGCGCGGAGCACCGATAGTTTTTGAATTCACATATATTTACGCCGACATCACTTTTCCAATAGACCAACTTTAAAATCCTTTTAACCTATGGGACTTTTTTCTTTTTTCAAGAAATCCGGCTCCAAGAAGCTGGAAGAAGCCGAGAAGGCCGCCGCTTCCGCTGCTGCCGATGCCGAAGCCGTTCGCCAGCAAAAGATCAAGGCGCTCTACGATGAGGTCAACGAATATGGTCTGGATGTTAAAGACCTGAAGATCGACCTGAACGACGATACGGTGATCGTAGAAGGCGAGGTGGAAAAACAATCGACCAAGGAACTGCTTGTGCTCACCCTGGGCAATATAGATGGC
>JAJDFU010000161.1 GCA_020528935.1 Saprospiraceae bacterium
CTCGTAGCCACCGGCCTCCATGGACTCCAGGTAGTCGCCATTGGGCACCAGCCGGTCCATGAGTTCAAACTCGTGGAGGTACGTCTTGTGGGGAGCCAGCTCGTTGTCGTAGCAGAAGCCCTGGCCGCGGTATCCCATATCGTAGACTCCTTCCGGAAAAGGAATGAACCGGGCCGGACGGGCCGGGGCCTCGGCATTCGAGGCAACGTATTCCTGATACACGGGAAACAGCGGATTGGAACCCAGAATGTACTTCAGGTCGGTGAGGAGCAGTTCCTGGTGTTGCTGCTCGTGTTGCAGCCCCAGGACGATGAGTTCCTGGACTTCGTGCGTGAGGGATTCGCCTTCCAGCAGCCGGCTCATGTGCTCGTCCACATATTGGCGATAGTGGTGGACCCGCTCCAGGTTCGGGCGCGTAATATTGCCGCGATGGCTGCGCTGAATGCGCGGCCCCTGGCTCTCGTAGTAGCTGTTGAAGAAAAAGTTGAGCCGCTCGTCGAACAGCCGGTAATCAGGCAGGTGCCCGGCCAGTACCATGTTCTCGAAAAACCAGGTGGTGTGCCCCAGGTGCCATTTGGGCGGACTTACATCTACAATGGGTTGAGCCACGTGGTCTTCGGGTTCCAGAGGCTGGCAGAGGTTGACCGTCTGCTGGCGAACGGATTGGTATTTGTTCAATAGCGTTTGTAGGGGCAGGGATTGCTTAAGGAATGTCATCAGATCGCTTTGTTGGACAATTTGCTCGGGCAAACAGGCAAACCGAAATCGCCGGACCCGAGGGTTAGTGGGTAAGATACAACTTTTTGTGTCAAATGTCGCGTATATTTGGGTGTTGAGGAATCCGCCCGGGAGGTGTATACTGACGACGAAATGGTTACCAAACCATTTCGTATCCTCTCCTGACATCCGCAGGATCGTCATGGATGAGTATGCCCCCTTGCGCAGGGTTTGGGATAGTGAAAACGCCCCAAACGCTTCGCAACGGGTATAAATATCCCCTTTGTGCAAAGACATCGGGGATGATCCCGTTACCGGCTTCACTCTGTTAATACGTACCTTCTGCGAAAAGTTTACCAAAAGCAGCAGTTTGACCCATTCAGAGCTTGGTTTCAGCCCCCGGAAAGCCGTCAGAACCTACGCCGATGTGGTTCTGCCTCTGGCCTTGCCCAAACCCTTCACCTATTTAGTACCCGAGCAGTGGGTGGAGCAGCTCCGCTTTGGCATGCGGGTGGAGGTGCAATTCGGTCGCAACAAACTGTATTCTGGCCTGGTCGTCGCCCTGCACCAGCCGCCCCCCCAGGTGAAAAAACCCCAAGCCATCCTGGCCGTCATTGACGAGGCGCCGATCCTGCAGCCCCTACAGTACAAATTGTGGTCCTGGTTGGCGGACTACTACGGCTGCTCGGTAGGCGAGGTGATGCATGCGGCCCTGCCGGCCCACCTTCGGCTGGCCAGTGAAACGACCATCACCCTCAGTCCGCTTTTCGAGGATGATTTTTCCGGCCTGGACGATCAGGAATACCTCGTGGCCGAAGCCCTCAAGATCCAATCCGAGCTGAGTATGCAGGACATACAGGGCATTCTTCAGCGCAAGACTGTCTTTCCCGTCATCCGGCGGCTGATGGACAAAAAGATCATCTATCTCAAAGAAGATCTCAAGGAGCGCTTCCGGCCAAAGAAAGTGTCGTGCATTCGCCTGCAGGAGCCCTATGCCTCGGACCGGCGCCGACTGGACGAAGCCTTCGAGCGGTGCGGCCGTTCCAATCGGCAGGTGGAGGCCCTCATGGCCTACATACAGCTTGCCCGCCAGCAGGAACACGTGCGCAGGACCGACATCTACAAGCTGGCCAAAGTGGATGCCTCGGTGCTCAGGGCCATGGTAAAAAAAGGCATAGTGGAGGCGTACGAACGCGAGATCAGCCGCCTGAGCACTTACGGGGAGGAGGTGAAGGATGTACCGCCGCTGAGCGATCAACAGGAGCGAGCGCTCCGGGAGGTCAAGGCTCAATTCCGGGACAAGCAGGTGGTCCTGCTGCACGGCGTGACCGGCAGCGGAAAGACCCGCTTGTACGTGGAACTCATCCGGGAGGCCCTGGAGCGCAACGAACAGGTACTGTACCTGCTGCCGGAGATCGCCCTTACCGCGCAGGTCATCGAACGCCTGCAGCGCATTTTCGGCGATGAGGTGAACGTGTACCACTCCCGGCTCAACAACAATGAGCGGGTAGAGCTGTGGCAGGCCGTGCTGGATGGGCAGCCGCTGGTGTTGGGGCCGCGCTCGGCTCTGTTTCTGCCCTTTAAAAGGCTCAAACTGGTCATCGTGGACGAAGAGCACGACTTGTCCTACAAGCAGCAGGATCCCAATCCCCGTTACCAGGGCCGCGATGCGGCGATCCTGCTGGCCGCTCAGCACGGCGCCAAGGTCCTTTTGGGCACGGCTACCCCTTCCCTGGAATCCTTTCACCATGCCCGAACCCAAAAATACGGGCTGGTGCAGATGCCCGAGCGGTTTGGCGGTATTCAATTGCCGAAGATCCGCATTGTAGATGCCCGCCGGGAGATGAAGTCCCGGAAGATGCAATCGCACTTCACCACCGTCCTGCTCGATGCCCTGCGGGCTACCCTGGAGGCGGGCGAGCAGGCCATCCTGTTTCAAAACCGGCGGGGCTTTGCGCCGCTCTATCACTGTGAGCTCTGCGACTGGCATGCCGAGTGCATCCACTGCGATGTGAGCCTCACCTACCACCGCCGGCAGGGTAAGCTCAAGTGCCACTACTGTGGTTACCAGACGGCCCTGCCGCCGGCCTGCCCGGCCTGCGGCAATCCCCAGCTTACCCTGCGCGGCTTCGGCACCCAGAAGATCGAAGACGAACTCCAGATCTACCTCCCGGAAGCGAAGATCGGCCGCATGGACCTGGATACCGTACGCACGAAAAATGCTCATACGCGCATCATCAACGATTTTGAGGAAGGCCGTCTGGATGTACTGGTGGGTACTCAAATGGTGACCAAGGGGCTGGATTTCGAGCACGTGGGGCTGGTGGGCGTGCTGAGTGCCGATCAGCTGTTGCACTTCCCCGATTTTCGGGCCGCGGAGCGGGCCTATCAGCTCATGACCCAGGTAGCCGGCCGGGCCGGCCGCAAGAAAAAACAAGGCGAAGTCATCATCCAGGCCATGAATCCGGGCCACCCCGTATTGCAGGACGTGCTGCGCGGCGATTACGAGGCCATGTTCCGGCGCGAGATCCGGGAGCGCCACGCCTTCAAATATCCGCCCTTCTACCGGCTCATACGCATTACGCTCAAACACCGCAAACCCGAGGTGCTGGAGCGGGGCACGGCGCATTTTTCCGGGCTGCTCAAGGAAAAACTGGGCAGTTGGGTCATCGGACCGGCCGTGCCCTACGTGTCGCGTGTGCGCGGCTTTTTCCTCATGGATATGCTGGTGAAACTGGAGCGCCACGCCCGCAAGATCGCGTATGCCAAACAGGTGATCCGGGATGCGACCATCCATTTACATCGGGCCGAAGGCTTCTCCGGCGTGCGCGTACAGGTGGACGTAGATCCCTATTAAACGAAGAGCGATGACCACTACAGTTTTGATCGGAGCCACGGGGAACATCGGCCGGGCGAGCCTGGCGGCCTTCCGTACAGCCGGGTTTTCCGGTGTGCTGCGCGCCGCCTCCCGGCATCCGCAGCGAGCGGCACAGCGGCTGCCCCAGCCGGGCCTGGAATGGCACTTTTTTGACTATGCGCAGCCCGGCTCCTATGCTCCCCTTTTGAAAGGCGCACAGGCCCTCTTTTTCATTGCGCCCCAGGCCGAAGCGGTACCCGCTGCCCGGCGACTGCTCGCCACGGCGGCCGAGCAGGGCCTGCAGCGCGTGGTGTACAGCTCCGGGCGCACTACGGGCGATGTGCCGGGTAGGCCTATGCACACCATCGAAGCGGCTGTGCGCGCATCCGGTCTGGCCTGGACCATTCTGCGCCCCGGCTGGTTCATGCAAAACTTCACCGGTTGGCTGGCGCCGTCCATTGGGGAGCAGAATGCGATCCGGCTTCCCGCCGGACAAGCCCGAACGGCCTTCGTGGACGTGCGCGATATCGGCCAGGTGGTCGCCCGCGTGCTGACCGAAACCGGGCATGCCGGTCAGACGTACGAACTCACCGGCCCGGAGGCCTTTGATCACCGCGAGGTGGCGGAATGCATCAGCCGGGCCAGCGGCAGCGCCGTCCACTACGAGGCAGTGGGCGAAGAGGCCTTTCGGCAGCTGGCCCGGGGTTGGGGCTGGTCGGATGCCGATATCGAGGATACGCTCTACCTCTTTCGCCTGGTGCGGGAAGGCAAAGAGGCAAGCCCGGGCCCGGATGTGGAGCGCCTGCTCGGCAGGCCGCCGCGCAGCCTGGCCGATTTTTGCCGGGAATATGCCGGGCTTTGGCGCACGACTACCTAGCGGCGGCGAGAGCCGCACGCACACTGCCGTGCCGCAAAAGGAGCTCCTGGGCCGCGTCGAAATCCAGGCTCAGCGCCTGCATGAGGATCCGGGTGCCGCGTTCCACCAGCTTGTTGTTGGTGAGTTGCATGTCCACCATTTTGTTGTCCTGGACCCGCCCCAGCCGGATCATGACGGCGGTGCTGATCATATTGAGCACGAGCTTCTGAGCCGTTCCGGCCTTGAGGCGCGTACTGCCGGTAACGAATTCGGGGCCCACGATCACTTCGACCGGGAAATCGGCATGCCGGCTTAGGGGCGTATCGGGATTGCAGGTGATGCAGCCCGTGGCGATATGGTGAGCGCGGCAATCGGCCAGTCCCTGTACGGCATAGGGCGTCGTGCCGGATGCAGCTATGCCCACCACGATGTCCTTGGTGTCTATTTACCAGGCTTGCAGGTCTTTCCAGGCCAGGTGGCCGTCGTCTTCAGCGAATTCCACGGCCCTGCGTATGGCACGGTCACCACCTGCAATCAACCCAATGACCC
>JAJDFU010000598.1 GCA_020528935.1 Saprospiraceae bacterium
ATAAGTGGCTGAAAACAAGCGTGTTTTCAGCCACTTATCGTCATTATTCACGGTAATCCGTGAATAATCCGGGTTAACATCATCCGGGCCTGAGAACAGGCCAGGCTTAACATTTTCTTTTCGAAAACCTAAGCGGTTGAACAGCCTGCTCCGGTACTGACCGGCGTCAGCCCGATCCGATGACCCTGGTCATTCCCGAGGCCACCGAAAACGGTTAGCTTATACCTACTACAAAAACACCAGCTTATGGCAGTCCGAAAGTTCAAAGCCGGAGATCGGGTGCAACAAAAGTCGGGCGGGCCGGTCATGGAAGTGGTCAAATACGCCATGGACCACCTGCCGCTGGGCGGCGAAACCTACAGCGACCACCACGTAGTCTGTGTGTGGTACGACGAGAATAAAGATCATCACGAGCAGGTTTTTGACCAGCGCGCCCTGTTTGAGGTGGATACACATCCCGGAAGCTGAACCCGGGCATTTACCTTTTCAGCAGGTATATTTTCCATTTCTTATCGCAGTCATGGAAGGGGGGGGCTGTGCCAACGACTTGCCCGCTCGCTGCATCGGGTACAATGAAAATCAAAGGCGCCAACAGGGAGCTTTGGCCAGGCAGTGTTGCCCCGCCTCAACCGCCACCCCGGAAAACAGCCGGTCAAGGCCGGAGGCGCGTGACCTCAGCGCAGCTTTCTGCGCAGCAGGTATTCGCGCCACGGCCGGGGAATGCGCGAAAGCAATTGAAAAGTAGGCGACACGTGCACGGGATACAGCGCCCGGGGCGGATCATCCGTAAGCGCCCGGTGTACGGCCCGGGCCACCTCTGCAGGGTGGTGATGGGTCATGCGGTCCATCACCGCTTGCCCTTCCGAACGGATAATCTCCAGGGCCCTGCGGAAAGCGGAATCTTCCGGCACCCGATCCAGGGCCTTGCGGGATTTTTCCAGAAAAGGCGTCCGGTGCGCCCCGGGGCGAATAACGGTCACGTGCATGTCCAGCAGGCGTAACTCCTGCCGCAACACCTCGCTGAAGACCTCCAGCATGCGCTTGCTGAGGGCATACGTCTGCATGGGCATAAGGGCCATGGCCGACTCGCTGCTGATATTCACCACCCGGCCCTTTCGGGCCAGGAGGAGGGGGAATGCCGTTTCGGTCACTCGCTGTATGCCCAGCACATTCACCTGAAGGAGGCGCTCAAAGCGATCCGTTTGCCCTTCCGCCAGGGGAAACTGATCGAACAGGCCCGCATTATTGACCAGCGCGTCGAGGCCGTCCGTTCGTTGATGTACCTGGCGCATCGCCCGAGCCACGCTCTCCCTGTCCGACACATCCATCACGAGCGGAATGATGCTTTCGGTAGCGGGAATTCGATCCACCTCCAGGTCCGTGGCAAAGACCCGGAAGCCCGCTTCCGGCAAATGTTGGCACATGGCCTGTCCCAGCCCACCGGCGGCGCCGGTGATGAGCACGTCTTTCCTGTCCATAGGGAAAAGATACCCAGCCGGGCCGGGTTTTTCCCGGTAAACCCTCCAAAATCCTTAGCTTTAATTTTATGGCTACTGAGCTGCATCCCCCTACCCCATCCGCTGTTCTGCCGCTGTACAAAGGCACCGGTCTCTTCGGCTATGCGACCGATTTCATGCGGAATACGCCGGAATTCTGCCACCGAATGGAAGCCGAGTTGGGGGATTTCTACGAAGTGAAGATCCCGGGCCGCCGGCTGTTCGTCACCTTCCGGCCCAGCGTGATCCGTCACGTGTTGCAGGCCAACGCCCGGCAGTACAAAAAGAGCGTTACCTACCAGCAGATGAAGCTCTTCCTGGGCGAAGGGCTCGTGACGAGTGAGGGCGAGCTGTGGAAGCGGCAGCGCCGCCTGGCCCAACCGGTCTTTTACAAGGCCCACATGCAGCATCTCTACGATACCATGCTGCAGATGAGTGACCGGTATGTGGAGCAGCTGCGGGAGCGGATCCGGCGGCAGCCCGAAGTGGACATGGCCCGCGAGATGATGCAGATCACCTCCGACATCGTCATGCAGGCCCTGTTCAGCTCCCGCGATGAGACCGATAAGCTCAACCTGTACGAAGGCGTAACCTTTTTTCAGCAGGTGATCCTGCAGCGCATCTACCGCCCTTACCTCATTCCCCTGCACTACCTCAGCGGCAGGCAGCAAAAGTTCAACCGCCTCAAGCGAGACTTCGACCGGCGCATGGATGCCCTCATCCAGCAGCGCAAGGCCAGTGCGGACCGCCCCTCCGATCTGCTCACCATGCTGCTGGAGGCCCGGGATGAAGAGACCGGCGAAGGGATGAGTGACAAGCAATTGCGCGATGAACTCATCACCCTCTACATGGCCGGGCATGAGACCTCGGCCAATGCCCTGGCCTGGACCTTCAGCTTGCTGGCCCGACATCCGGGAGCGGTGCAAAAACTCCGGGCCGAGGCCGAGGCCGTGCTGGGCGATCGCCTGCCCACTTTTGCCGATATCAAAAAGCTGGATTACAGCCGGCAGGTGATCGAAGAAGGCATGCGCCTCTATCCGCCGGCCTATGTGGTGTCGAGAGTGCCTGTCGAGGACGACCGGATCGAGGGGGCTACCATACCCAAAGACGCCACGATGTACATCAGCATCTACGCCCTGCAGCGCAGCCCCAAATACTGGGATGAGCCCGATGCCTTCCGGCCGGAGCGCTTCGCCGGAGGCGCACCCCGCCACATCTACATGCCCTTCGGGGCCGGCGCCCGCATGTGCATCGGCAATCACTTCGCTTTGCTGGAAATGCAACTGCTCCTGGTGCTGCTCGTCCGGGCCTTCGATCTGGAATTGCTGCCCGGCCAAACCCTGGAAACCCAGCCCCTCATCCCCCTGAACCCGAAGCCCGGCATTCGCCTTCGGTTGAGGGCGGTGTAGGGGTTTCGTCTTGGGGGAAAAGCCAATAATTCGGAACCCCTGTAGCCCGGAATCAACCCGCCGCCCGCCCCGCTCTGCGTCCGGAGAAAACGCAATCGGCCAGGGACAGGCCGCTGACGTAGGAAGCTGAGCAGATGCCCACGGCATTTCTGCCGGCTGCATACAGGCCTGGAATGGGGCTGCCGTCTTCGCGCAACACCTGTCCGCTGGTTTCGTCTACGACCAGGCCGCCCAGGGTGATGGAGGGCGAGGGAAAAAAAGGCGAGCGGCCGATGGTGAGATCGAAGGCGTAGAAGGGTGGCCGGGTCAGGGGGTGCAACACCTCCCGGCGCTTGCCCAGGGCGTCCCGGCCGGCTTCGGCGCCCCGATTGTACTCGGCGAGGGTTTGCGCGAGGGTTTGGACGGGTAAACCGGTCTTCCGGGCCAGGGCCTCCCAGCTGCGGGCTTTCCGGTGGCCGACCAGCAGGAGATAGACGGCCGTCAGCCGCTGGAAAAAGACCGTTTGGGGCAGCAATTGCCGCCAGGCTTCGCGCACCATGGCCCGGTCCATCAGCAGCCAGGCCGTTCCGCCGGCCGCCTGTATGTGATCGCCGATGCGGGCACCGTAGTACTCCTCATTGCACAAGCGATTCCCGGCCTCCCCTACCAGGATGCCCCGGACGAAGGCCTCCGGCGGATTGTAAAACCGCCAGACCGATATGCGATCCATGTGGGCGGTAGCCCCTCCGGCCGACTGCCCCAGCCGGATACCCCAGCCGTCGTCGGCTGTGGTGCCCAGGGGCGAGGCTTTGGAAGCCCGGGGATTGACCTTTGCCACCCACGCCCGGTTGAACGCGAAGCCGCCGGCGGCCAGGATGACGCCCCGGCGAGCCTTCCAATGGCGGACCTGCGGCCGGTCTTGTTCCAGTTGTTCCATCTGCCGGTGGACGCGCAGCCCGTAGGGCGGATGGTAGTACTGCAGCTTTTTGATGCGGCGTGCCAGTTGCGCCAGCCGCCCCCGCACCGCTTCCGGCTGCTCCAGCACCTGCACGCCCACGATCCGGCCCGAGGCATCGGCGATCAGGTGCTGGACCTTGCACTGGGTATATACGGGAATCCCTTCGCGCTCGATCGCCTTTCGAAGGGCTGCATACAAAGGCCCGCCGGAATTGCCGCGCCCCACCGTGCGATGGCCGCGCGGAGCAGGCCGGGCTTCTTCGCAAAAGGGATGGGCAAACTCGCTGCCGGAATAGTAGAGGAAATAGTCATCCGTGGGGTAAGAGGTCTTGTGCGGGCAGAGCTTCGCCCGGAAGGGCACTCCCTGATCGGCCAGCCATTGGAGATGCCCGGGGCTTTCCCGGCAAAACCGCCTCAGGGTTTCGTCCGACACCACGCCCTGCACCTCCTCCCTGAGGTAGCGAAACATATTCTCCGGACTGTCTTCCACGCCGGCCTCCCGCTGAATGTAGGTACCGCCCCCGGCATACACTACGCCGCCGCTGATGGCGGTGGCCCCGCCGCCGTTGAAGCGCTCCAGGATGCGCACCGCGGCGCCGGCCCGGGCGGCTTCCAGTGCGGCGCAGGCACCGGCTGCTCCAAAGCCGACCACCAACACATCGGCGGTTTCGTCCCAGTGGCCGGGTTCGGGGACGGTAGCCGGCTGCCGGGGCCCGGATTCAGGCATCGCCCCCCTGGGTTTCTTCGCCAAACTGCTGGAGCTGCTCGGCCATTGCCCGCAGGCGGGCGTCGGCTTTCTCGAAAATGGTGTTGGCCGGCCGGCCGCTCAGGATCTCCAGCCCTTCCTGTACGGTTTCCACGCCCCAGATGCGAAAACGGCCGTCAGCTACCGCTTCGGCAACCTCTTCCTTCAGCATGAGATTGGGCACATTGCTGGCCGGGATGAGTACGCCCTGTTCGCCGGTGAGCCCCATTTGGCGGCAAGCCTCGAAAAAACCTTCCACCTTCTCGTTGATGCCGCCCACGGCCTGGATCTCGCCCCGCTGGTTGACCGAGCCCGTCCCCGCCAGGCCCTGCCGTCGGGCAACCGCCGCCCGGTTGGACCGGAAGGCGTACAAACCGGCCCTGACAGCCCAAC
>JAJDFU010000470.1 GCA_020528935.1 Saprospiraceae bacterium
CGTGCAAGCGACAGGTTGTCGGTGGGGGTGTGTTTGACGTGGGGGGCGGAATCCCTGGGGGAGGGTTTCGGATTGGACCTCATGGGATTAAACGACATCGGGAGGATGAATGCGGTAGGGGGGGCCCTGCGGGGGGTAGGTCCCACCATCTTCGTGTACGGCGAGGGCTGGACTGCCGGCCCCACCCCCCTGCCCGACGAAGAGCTGGCGCTCAAAAAGAACACCCATCGCCTGGAGGGCGTGGCCGCCTTTAGCGACGACCTGCGCGATGGCCTCAAGGGCAGCGTGTTTGAGCACGAAGAAGCCGGTTTTGTCAGTGGCAAATCCGGCCTGGAGGAATCGATCAAATTCGGTCTGGTGGCCAGCACCGAACACCCGCAGGTCGACTACGAACAGGTCAACTACTCCGATGCCCCCTGGGCTGCTCAGCCCGCCCAGACCATCAGTTACGTGAGTTGCCACGACAACCATACCCTCTGGGACAAACTGAAACTTTCCCGACCCGATGCTCCGGATAGCCTGAGAAAAAAAATGCACCGCCTGGCCCTCACCGTAGTGCTCACTGCCCAGGGAGTTCCCTTCCTGCATGCCGGCACCGAAATGCTGCGCACCAAATACGGCGAGGAGAATTCCTACCAGTCGCCCGACAGCATCAATCAGATCAACTGGAACCGCAAAGAAATGCACCTGGACATGGTGCAATACGTGCGCGACCTCATAGCCCTGCGCAAAGCGCATCCGGCCTTTCGTATGCGCACCACCGCGGAGATCGCCGAACACCTTCGTTTTCTGGAGTTGGATGCCCCCAATATGGTGGCCTGTCAGATCGACGGCGGCGCCCTGGGCGACCCCTGGCGCGACATCCTGGTAGCGTATAATGGAAGCCCGGAGGCCGCAGCCATCCAGATCCCGGAAGGCCCCTGGAAGGTCGCTCTGCTGGGGGGCAATATCTTCCCGGAGGAGACGATGCCGAAGATCAGTGGAAGCAATTTTGAAATGCCGGGAACCTCAGCAGCCATACTCTTCCGCTAAGCGTCAGGCTGCCGTCAATTCCCGCCCGCCGGGCCAACCGGATACGGCCGCTTCTTGTATTTTTGATCTAAAAACGAACTCATGCGCACAGCTTTGATCAGTATTTTGATATGGGGCAGCCTGGTCTTTGGCCATGCCCAAAATGAAGCCGACGTACTGCACCATATCCAGGTGGACGGGGTATACCTCGCCTCCGATTATCTGGAAGGACGCGAGACCGGAAAAAGCGGGGAAGAAAAGGCCGCGGATTACATCGTGCGGCGCATGCAGGAAATCGGGCTGGAGCCGGCCGGCAAGAACGGCAGTTGGTACCAGTCTTTTGACTTCACCTATTCGCCCAACCCTCATAGCACCGAAGGCGAAGCCCGCCGGGGCAAGAACGTCCTGGGCATGATCGACAACGGCGCGCCCACGACCGTGGTCATCGGTGCGCATTACGATCACCTGGGCCACGGCTTCACCGGCAGCCTGCACACCGGCGAGCCCGCCGTTCACAACGGCGCCGACGACAACGCCAGCGGCGTGGCCGCCATGCTGCGCCTGGCCGAATACCTGAAAGGCAGCAAGGAAATCAACAACAACTACCATGTCTTTTATACACAACTCCAGACACCCGAGCACGGCCTAGACATCATTTGCCG
>JAJDFU010000155.1 GCA_020528935.1 Saprospiraceae bacterium
TTCGGGAACTGGGCGGCGACACCTTTTTGCTGACGACCGTCCAGCAAGCCCGGTTGAGCCCCCTGGCCTTTCTGCTGATGGTCATGCTCGTCGTCTTCGTGTCGGGCTTTTTCCTCGATTTCATCGAGATCGTTTTCATCGTCGTTCCCATCGTCGCTCCGCTTTTTCAGGAAATGGGGATCAACCTGCTGTGGGTAGGTGTGCTGCTCGGGCTAAACCTTCAGACCTCTTTTCTCACGCCGCCGTTCGGATTTTCGCTTTTTTACCTCAAAGGGGTAGCTCCGGCATCCGTGACTACGATGCACCTCTACCGGGGCATCCTGCCTTTCGTACTTCTTCAGGCGGCCCTTCTGATCATCCTGCTGCTTTTTCCCTCCTGGCTGCCTGTGCCGGGCTGATCGGTATGGCCTCCGAATGCGATTTTATCGCATAAAAATGCGACTGATGGATGGTCAAAAAGCCCTACCTTTAGATCGAAAAACCAAATCGAAATACATATGCGTTGGCAAGGACGTCAGGGAAGCCAAAACGTAGAAGACCGACGCCGGGGCCGGAATGCAGCCTTAGGTGGCGGCCTCAGTATAGGCGCTATTCTCATTGCGATTCTCGTGTGGTTTTTAGGCGGCGATCCCCAGCAGGTTTTGCAGCAGGGTGGGGGAGCGCCCGCCGGCGGAACCACCACGACCGCGAATGCCGCCGAGGATGAGCTGGCCCAGTTTGTTTCGGTCGTGCTGAAAGATACCGAGGACGTATGGGATAAACTCTTCGCCGAGCAATTGCAAGCGACCTACCGCAAGCCTACCCTCGTCCTGTTCACCCAATCGGTGACCTCGGCCTGTGGTATGGCCAGTGCAGCCACGGGGCCGTTTTACTGCCCGGGAGATCAGAAACTCTACATCGACCTCAGCTTTTACCAGGATCTCAAAAACCGCTTCGGAGCGCCCGGAGATTTTGCCATGGCCTATGTGGTCGCCCATGAAGTGGGGCACCACGTTCAAAATCTCCTGGGCATTACGGATCAGGTGCACCGTCAGCGCGGCCGCATACCCAAGGTACAGTACAATCAGCTGAGCGTTCGGCTGGAGCTTCAGGCCGACTTCCTGGCCGGGGTTTGGGCCCACCATGCCGACCGGATGAAGGACATCCTGGAGGAGGGCGACATTCAGGAGGCGCTCAATGCCGCAAATGCGATAGGCGACGACCGCCTGCAGAAGCAGGCCCGGGGATACGTGATACCGGAATCCTTTACCCACGGAACTTCGGCCCAGCGCATGCGTTGGTTCAAAAAGGGTTTCGTGACCGGCGATCTGGCTCAGGGCGACACTTTCGCCGCCGAGGAATTGTAGGCCTTTTCACCGGAGGATTTCCTTGAGCTTTTCCACGTTGTTGTAGTTGGTCCAGTCGCGGTAGCCTTCCTCTTCGTAAACGAGGGTTCCGTTGCGGCTGATCAGCATGGTGGTGGGCAACTTAATTACAAAAGCCTCCACATAATCGACATCCAGCCTGGCAAATTCAAAGGGGAATTGATGCTTTTCCCGAAAAGCCTCGATCTTGTCAAAATCCTCCGTGGTTACGGCCAGAAAGACGGCCTGGTCCTTATATATTTCATATATTTCGGACATGGAGCGCATCTCGCTGATGCACGGCCCGCACCAAGTGGCCCAAAAATTCAGGAAAACCGGGCGGCCGCCCAAATCTTGCAAGGTGAACGGATACCCAAAGCGATTGGTCATTTTGATGCGCTTCAGGCGATCAGACAACTCTACCTCCTCGAGGGCCGAGTACGAAAATGAATCTTCAGTCGGTTGCTTCGGCGATGCTGAAACCGTCTTTTTGGCATGGCAGCCCCAGAGCAACAGCAAAAGCAGAATCAGATAATGGGATACTCTCATTGCAAATTGACGTATAGTTAATATTTGTTCGCAAGTTTTGCACAGGAAACAGCCTAAAGTACTGTATTGTGGTGGAGTGTGCATAGGCTCAGACAGCTAGAAAACGAAAAATTCCAACAAAAATCTTTTTTGACCTTAAAACCATTACGTATGAGAAAGGCGATCTTTTTCTCACTATTTTCCCTCTTTTTCACGCTTCCCCTTTTAGCGCAAGATGGCTTGCCCCCCAACCCGGAGCCGGGTAAGTGCTACATTCGCTGTGTGACTCCTGACGAGTGGGAAGAAGAAGAAGTTCGGGTAGTTGTAAAACCCGCCCACAAACGTCTGGAAGTGGGCGAGGCAGATTACCGTGAGGTTGAAGAGCGAGTACTTGTAAAAGAAGCATCGAAGAAGTACGTGTACGTGCCCGCTGTATACGAAACAGTGACTGAGGAGGTACTCGTCGAAGAAGCTCCGGACGCCTACGAGATCGTTCCGGCCCAGTTCGAAGATACTTTTGAGGAAATTGAATTGCAGCCGGCCTATGCCCGCTACGAATACCAGTCGGCCATGGAAAACTGTGAGTCTGACGACCCTCGCGATTGCATGGTCATGTGCTATGTCGAATATCCGGCCCAGAAGACCCGCATCGCCAAGCAGGTACTCAAAGAACCGGCAAAGGCAGTTCCGCGCAAGGAAGGACGCGAAATGGGGGATAGCGGCATGCGAGCTGCTCGCACCGTGACCGTTCAGAAACAGGTGATCAAAGAACCGGCTCGTGTTGAAGAGGTGGAGATCCCGGCAGAATACAAGACCATCAAAAAGAAGGTATTGGCCAAAGCGCCGGAAGTGCGCGAAGTTGATGTCCCGGCCGAGTATCGCACCGAAACGCGCCGCGTGCTCAAGAAAAAAGGTGGCCTGGCCGTATGGGAAGAAATCGACTGCAACCTGACCACCTTCACGCCCCTGCCGGTCTACTACGAGCTGGGTAGTGCCCGCCTGACGGCAGAGTCCAAGCGCATCATCGACGAGCGCCTCTATGCCTTGATGGTCGAAAAGCCGCTGGTGCGGGTGGAACTGAACTCGCATACCGACTCCCGCGGTTCGGCGGCCTCGAACATGGACCTTTCCCAGCGCCGTGCGCAATCAGTGGTAAATTATCTGGTGGGTAAAGGCATTGATCGCGATCGCCTGATCGCCAAAGGGTACGGCGAGACCCGCCTGGTGAACAATTGCCGCGACGGCGTTCCCTGCAGCGAGGAAGAGCATCAGAAAAACCGCCGCACCGAGTTTCGCGTAGTCGGCAACTAGGAAATCGCACAGGGACCGGGGATTGGCCCGTCCCGCAACGCGTTTTAATGCGGAGAGCCGGTGAGTGTTTCACCGGCTCTCTGTGTGTTTGGGCCCAAACCTGTACTTGTGCCCAGCCGTTATTCCTTGAAATCCTTCGCTTATGTCCGACCTGCTGATGCCCATTGCCATAGCTGTTATCATGTTTGGCATTGGCATCAATTTGGACTGGGAGGCTTTCCGGCGCGTATTTCGCTACCCCCGCCCGGTGCTGGTAGGATTGTTATGCCAGATGATCCTGCTCCCGCTCACGGCCTTTTGCATTGGATACCTTCTGCCTCTGTCGCCTACTCAAAAGGTGGGTCTGGTGCTCATTGCAGCCTGTCCGGGCGGAACGGCATCCAACCTGGTGACCTTCCTCCTCAAAGGGCGGGTCGCCCTTTCCATAACCCTTACCGCTTTCAACAGTTTTCTCATCCTGCTCACCATTCCGATGCTGCTCAACCTGGCCATCGGGGTTTTCATGGGCGATAGCCAGTCCATCGCGCTTCCGGCAGGGCCTACCGTGCGGCAGGTGGTTTTATCCGTTCTGTTGCCCGTATTGGCGGGCTTGTTCACGCATCAGTATTTTCCCGAACTGACCAGCCGGCTCAAAAAACCCCTGCGCTATTTTCTGCCTGCCCTGCTGTTGGTGGTTTTCGGCCTGGTCCTTTTTCTGGGCGACGACCCGGCGGAGCAGAACCTGGAAAAAATGCTGAGTCTCTATCCGGCTGGCCTATTGCTGAACCTGGGAACGATCGCTCTGGGCTACTTTCTGTCCCTGCAGCTGGGCATTGATCATCGCAGCAGTTATACGATCGCGATCGAGATGGGCCTGCAGAACAGCGCCCTGGCGGTGTTCATCGCCCATGGCGTGCTGGGCAATTCCGAGCTTTCCCTGATGGCAGTGGCTTACGGCAGTTTTTCCTTTTTCACCACCATGGGTGCGGCCTATTGGCTGAGCAGGCAGTTCAGGCCGGAAGGATCCGGTTGAAATAGGCCTTTTCGGTGAGGGCGGCATAGTCCGCGGCACGATGTTGGAATTCGGAATAGGACTCGTAGACCCGCCGGCTGAAAGGGTCGGCCGCCGCAAGTTCTCCCAGCACCTCCGCCGTCAGTTCCCGCAGGCGGCGAAGTACCGCATCGGGAAAATGCTTCAGCTCCACGCCTTCCCGGATGAGCGATTGCAGGCGATCGGCATTTCGGGCTTCCATCTGGGCGAGCACCCAGCTGTTCATCGCCTGAGCTGCCGTGCGAAGGATCACTTGCAGGTGGAGCGGGAGGCCATCAAAGGCATTTTTGTTGAAAATGTATTCCAGCGCGGTGCCGGTCTCGTGCCAGCCCGGGCTGTAGTAGTACTGCGCGATGTCCTGAAACCCCATCAGTGCGTCGTGATACGGCCCCAACCACTCGGTGGCATCGATGACGCCGCGTTCCAGCCCGGTGTAGATCTCCCCTCCGGCCAGCAGTACCGGGGCTCCACCGGCTCGCTCCAGTACTTTGCCGCCCAGGCCGGGGATGCGCATCTTCAGTCCCTGCAGGTCTTCCAGGCTGTTGATCTGGCGCCTGAACCAGCCGCCCATCTGCACCCCCGTATTGCCGCCGGGAACAGGCACCAGATCAAAGTCGCGGTAGAGCTCCTCCCACAATTCCAGCCCTCCACTGCCCAGCAGCCAGGCGTTGAGCTGCTGGGCGTTCATGCCAAAGGGCACCGAAGCGAAAAACTGGGCCGCGGGCGCAATGCCGGCCCAGTAATAGGA
>JAJDFU010000229.1 GCA_020528935.1 Saprospiraceae bacterium
TTTGTTACCAGCTGGAAGCGGTCATACGGTGTCTAGCACGTGTTCGGGTGGCTCGGTGATTTGTATAAGGGACAGGGATGAAGCCCCCTGGCCTTCGGCGGCAATATCCGGCAGCAGCTGTTCATCCAGGCCGGCCAGCCCGTGCTCTCCGCCCTGGATGAACAGCTGCTGCAGGATATTGCCGCCGAAGGCCAGGGAGCTTACTTCCACCTCGCCTCCGGCAGTGCCGGCATCATCCGCACTCTTCAGGAACAGATCGACCAGCTGGAAAAACAGGAATTCGAACGGCCCGTCTTCTCGGAATACGCCAGTTACTTCCAATACTTTCTGGCTGCTGCCCTGCTGCTGCTGACCCTGGAGTTTGGCCTGTCGTATCGGAAAGGGTACTGGTGAGGGAGAACCGGACAACTTCTGAGGACTTGCTGCGTTTTTGGGACATAGAAGTAAAATGGACATGAAGCGGCAGCTATTCACCTGCATCTTGGGATTGGTTTTTGCCTGTTCGGGCTGGGCACAGGGAGGAAGCGCTCACAAGCAACTGCGCTCCGGCGATAAGGACTATCAGGCCAATGAGTATTCGGCCGCCGAAGAACACTACCGCCGCGCGCTGATAAAAGAAGAAAGCGATCAGGGCCGCTACAACCTGGGCAATGCCATCTACCAACAGGAGCGCTACGAAGAGGCCGTCAAGCAATACGAAGACGCCGCCCAGTCGGCCTCCGAGGCCGTCCTGCAGGCCCGGGCCTACCACAACCTGGGCAATGCCCACTACCAGCAACAAGCCTACGACCAGGCCGTGGAGGCCTACAAGGAAGCCCTCAAGCGCGCGCCCGACGACCTGCAGACCAAGTACAACCTGGCCCTGGCCCAGCGCGAGCTGAAGCTCCAGCAGCAACGGCAGCAACAGGAGCAGGAGGAAAAAAACGGGGACGAACAGAACCCATCCCAGGAGGATCAGCAGGAGTCCGGCGAGCAAGATCAGCAACAGCAACAGCAACAGCAAGAGCAGAACAAGAACGACAACCAGCCCCGGCCCGCCGAGGCGGTGCAGCTGAGCGAGGAAGAGATCCGGCAATTGCTGCAGATCATGGAGCAGGAAGAGCAGCAGGTACTGGAGAAAATGCGCCGCCTGGAAGCTAATCCGAAGCGATCGGAAAAGGATTGGTAGGGGGGGGCCGGATGCTGGATGATCAGATATTATTCAGTTTTAAGGATAACCGGCCTGCCATGCCTTCGGCAGGTGAACGGCAAGCCGGAATGTGCTATGCGTTGGAGGCTTGAAGACCGTTTCACGCGCGGATACACTCGACTCGGAGCGGTTTGGAGTCTCCAACCACTTCGCCGGCGGTACAAAAAATAATCCCGCTTCCATAGGGGTTAGTTTATTAATCGACCCCATACGGAAGCGATGTGCAAATTTTTTTAACGGTTTCAGGCCATCAGATAGAAGACGTTTAGACGGATGAAGACCTTGATTTGGATCATGATTTGGAGTTGTGCTGCCTGGGTTATGGTGGCTCAGGAAGAGCCCCGTTTTCGCGTACAGCTCAGCGCCGACACCTTGCTGATGGGCCATCCGCTGGAGGTGACCTTCGTGCTGGATCACGCCCAGGGCAGGAATTTCAGCCCACCGGATTTCGAGGGTTTCCGGCTGCTCAGCGGCCCCAACGTGTCCTCTTCCATCTCGATGATGGGCGGACAGGTGAGCCAGAAAGTTACCTACTCCTATTTCCTGGAGCCCACTGCCCCGGGCGAGCACTGGATACCGCCGGCGGCCATAGAGACCAGCGAAACCGTACTGGAAACCAAGCCCGTAGCTGTACAGGTGCGTCCCAATCCCGAGGGCATACCTCCGCCCCGGCGCGAGACGGCGCGAGAACGTTTTCCGCCCTTGTTCCGGGATGACTGGATGCCATTTCCGCGGGATACGGCTCCGCCCAAACCCAAGCGCAAAATCTATCGCCTCTGATGCGCGCTGTACTTGCATTCCTGATCCTTCCCGGGCTGCTCCTGGGTCAACAGGCCGAAGTCACCTTTGAGGCCCGCTCCGATGCGGTGGAGGTCACTACCCAAGACGTGGTTACCGTCCACTTTACCCTCACCAATGCCAGCGGCACGGATTTTCGCCCCCCTTCCTTCGAGGGCTTCACCCTGCACTCGGGCCCCAACCGCTCGGTGCGCAGCACCTTCATCAACGGGCGGCAGCGAATGGAAAACACCATTTACTACACCCTTATTCCGGAGCGCACCGGCACGCTCATCGTAGGGCCGGCACGCATCGCGGTCGGCGGCAAGGTGCTGCGCACCGATCCTCTGCCCATCAAGGTCGTTGCCCCCGGAAAATCCCGCGCGGATGCGACAGACCTGATCCTGAAGGCCATACCCTCCAGCCGCGAGCTGTGGCTGGGCCAGCAGCTGGTGCTGGACTACAAGCTCTTTTTCCGCCAGAACCTGGAGAACGTGCGGGTGCTCTCCGAGCCGGACTACAGCGGCTTTTTCGCCCGCGAGGTGGAGCGCTTCCGCGCCAAGACGCTGCAGGAAGTGGAAAACGGCAAGACGTATTACACCAAAGTACTCCGGCGCATAGCGCTGTATCCACAGCAGTCGGGCCGGGTGCGTATCAACCCCCTGCGCCTGCAGGTGGGCCTCTTGGAGGGCAGCGGTAAAGGCATTCAAGGCTTGCTTCGAACCGGCAAGTGGCGAAACGAGGCGGTCGCCTCCAATGCCCTGGAACTGAATGTCAAGCCATTACCGCCGAATGCACCAGCCAGCTTTACCGGAGCCGTAGGCCGCTATGAGGTGGAGAGCCGCATCAGCCGGGAAGAACTGTCCACCCGCGATGCGCTGACGCTCACGCTACCCGTCCCCGGCCCCGGCCATATCAAGCGGGTGCTGCCCCCCAGCCTGAGGGTACCCGATGGGCTGGAGGTGTACGAACCGACGGTAGCCAAGGAAGAAACCTTCGAGCGAAGCGGCCGGCTGCTGGGCACCAAGGTCTTTGAGTACGAGCTATTGCCCCGCCAAGCCGGCACCTACACTTTGCGGCCGGCCTTCAGTTACTTCGATCCCGACAGCGCCCGCTACCTCACCTACGCAGCGGAACCCTACCGGATCCGCGTGCGGCCGGGCGGCAGCCGGGGAGAAAAGCCCATGGTACAGACCGAAGCCGCACCCGACCTCCGCCCGCTCAAACCCATGGGGCGGCTGCGCAGGCCGGGCGCGGCCTTTGTAGGTTCCCCCTGGTTTTGGGGGCTCACGGTCCTGCCCTGGCTGCTGATGGGCATGGCCTGGGGCCTGGCCCGCCGGCAGGAGCAAAAGCGGAACGAAGACCCCCTCCAGCGGCGCCGGCGCCTGGCCGGGAAGGTCATCCGGGAACGCCTGCAGGAAGCCCAGTTCCGGCTGGAACAGGGTGGCGGCAAGCCCTTCTACGAGGCCCTGCAACAAGCCCTGCTGGGCTATGCCGCCGACAAGCTGGGACTGCCCGCCGGCGCTACTACCCCCGCTGAGGTCAGCGAGGCCCTGCGCCAGCAAGGGCTGGACGAAGAAGCGCTGCAGTCGCTGCGGCACATCCTGGATCGCTGCCAACAAGCCGTATACGGCGGCATAGCACCCGAAGGCCAAGCCGGGCAAGTCTACCGCCAGGCCGTGGACTGGCTGGAACAGCAAGTGATCGGGTAGTTTTCGGTTTACGAAGTGCGATTCTCCTCTTCTGCATCCTCTCCCGAACCAGAGGAGCCGACGCCCATGTAGACCGTTAACCCGGAAAATGCATCGAATTTTCCGCCCGGAGGGCTGACGATCCTGCGGATGTCAGCACTAAAGACCCTCACATAAGTGGTTGAAAACAAGCGTATTTTCAGCCACTTATCGCCATTATTCACGGTAATCCGTGAATAATTCGGGTTAACGAGGAGTAGGCGAAAAAGAGGCGGGTTTCGTGCGTCATGCTCATTTTAAAACGGTAATAACCCGTGAATAATCCGGGTTAAGGACTGAGGCCTGCCGTGCTGATCCCGGCCTGTCCGAGATCTGATCGTCTTCGTCAGCGCGCATACGACACCGCTCGCTTCTCGCGGATGACAGTCACCTTGATCTGGCCGGGGTACTGCATCTCATTCTGGATCTTCTCGGAGATCTGGAAGGAGAGGCTGTCGGCGTAGTCGTCCGAGACCTTGTCGGCTTCGAGCACCACGCGCAACTCGCGGCCGGCCTGCATGGCGAAGGCCTTCTGCACCCCCTCGAAGCCCATGGCCAGCTCTTCCAGCTCGCCGATGCGCTTGAGATAACTCTCCAGGATCTCGCGTCGAGCGCCGGGGCGGGCGCCGGAGATGGCATCGCAGGCCTGCACGACCGGCGAAACGATATGGGTCATTTCCACCTCGTCGTGGTGCGCGCCCACGGCATTGCATACAGCGGCGTGCTCGCCGTGCTTCTCGCACAGGCGCATGCCCAGGATGGCGTGGGAGAGTTCGCTGTCCTCTTCGGCCACTTTGCCGATATCGTGCAGCAGGCCGGCGCGTTTGGCCTGTTTGACCTGTTTGGGGTTGAGGCCCAGCTCGGCAGCCATGATGGCGCAGAGGTTGGCCGTCTCGATGGAGTGCTTGAGGAGGTTTTGCCCGTAGGAGGAGCGGAAGCGCATGCGGCCCACCATCTTGACCAGATAGGGATCCAGGCCGTGAATATCGAGCTCGATCACGGTGCGCTCGCCGATCTCCACGATCTGTTCGTCCAGTTGCTTGCGGGTTTTGGCCACTACCTCCTCGATGCGGGCGGGGTGACTGCGGCCGTCGGCCCCCAGCCGCTTGAGGGCCAGGCGGCCTACATCGCGGCGGCTGGGGTCGAAGCTGCAGATGCCGAAGGCCTCGGGCGTCACCTCCACCACGCTCTCGGCACCGGGGGCGGCTTCCAGGGCCCGGATGTTGGCCCCCACCCGGCACATGAACCTCCCCCTTGGGTCGG
>JAJDFU010000204.1 GCA_020528935.1 Saprospiraceae bacterium
AATCGACTTCCTGTAGCGTCCTGGTGGCTCTGAGTATGTGACAAGGATCAGATCCCGCAATGCGTCAAGGTGACGACTTCCGAAGTTCGCGATTTTTTCAATTCCGTCCCCGCAGACAGGCTGTCCTATTTCAAGGCCTAAGTAGAAGTCCGGGAAATCGCGTATGTGCCCAAGGTCAATGCCGGGGAGCGCCGGCGCGCCATTCAGAAGCTGGAAGATCTTCGCACGCGCATCGTAGAGGGGGGCGAAGACTTTGCAACCCTCGCCAAAAAGTATTCGGACGACGGCTCGGCCCGCAGCGGGGGCGACCTGGGCTGGGCCAAGCGCGGACGCTATGTGCCGGAGTTTGAAGCAGCGGCCTACAAGCTGGACCCCATGGAGGTATCGCCCATCGTGGAGACCCAGTTTGGCTTTCACCTCCTCCAGATGCTGGAGCGCCGCGGCAATTCCATTCGCGTGCGGCACATTCTGATCCGCCCGGAAATCACCGATGAGGACCTCGACCGGGCCGCCCGCACATTGGATTCCGTGCGTACGCTCATTCTCACCGACTCCATGTCCTTTTCGGAAGCCGTGAAACGCTATTCCAGTGAAGACATGCAAAGCTACAACAACGACGGCCGCGTGGTCAATCCCAACACGGGCGATACGTTTTTCGAGATTGGCGACCTGGATCCGGATATTTACTTTGCCATTGACACCCTGGAGGTGAACGACATCACGGCCCCCTTTGAGTTCACTTCACCCACCGGGGAGTCCATGTTCCGGCTCGTTCAATTGCAGTCGCGCACCGCTCCGCACAAAGCCGACCTGGAACTGGACTACAATCGGATCATGGAAGCAGCCAAAGAAGCCAAAAAGAATGAATACGTCAACGAGTGGATCGAGGAGCGGGTGCGGCGCACGTACATCAAGGTCGACCCCATGTACGACCATTGTGAGAACCTGGGCAAATGGCGGGGAGAATACGAAAGCGCCGACCCGGCCCGGCCCTGAGCCGGGCTAAAGCTGTTCGAGCTCGGATGCGGAGAACCGGTAGTATCGCTCCAGTTCTACTCTGGCGGGGCGCAGCAGGGCAAGAAATGCCAGCCCGGCCAATCCGTAAAGCAGGTAATTCCAATCTTCGTCCAGCAAAAAGAATAGAAAGCTGAGGATGACCGGGCCTTCCACGATCCCCCAACGCAAGAAGCAGGTGGTCCGGTAATGGCTCCATCGCTCAGCTGCGGAGGCCTTTGCCGGTGCCGCCGCTAGACGCCGGCGGTTGACCAGGTAGGCCATAGCTACGCCTGCGGCAACAGCGGCCGGGACGATCCAGGGCATGAGACCGCCTTCCACGGAGTATTCCGCGGGTAGTCCTGGACCGGTGTTGAGATAATAGGCCACGCCCGCCAGCAGCACTAAACCGCCGAGCAAAGCACCGTGTACGATCGCCAGGTTGCGGAATGAGATGGACTGGGCCATAGGCAACAGTAAGTTTGCGTATAGAAATTATCCGGTTTCAAGGATATATGGCCTTTTCCGGCTGGCACGCCCGACCGTCCCGCAGGCGGCTTCTCCTTGAAACCCGGGCGTACGCCCTACCCAAGAGGTCTGCGCGGTGCCCAAAACCCTGCACCACCGCTCACCCCCCACCCCACGGGGCTTTGGCCGCCCAAACCCCCTCCCTTCCA
>JAJDFU010000192.1 GCA_020528935.1 Saprospiraceae bacterium
CTGGACGGGAGAGTCACCGTGGAGTAGAAGGGAGGCGTTCTCGGGATATTTGGGGCTGTAGATGGGCTTTTGTCGGAGGGGTCCGAGCCCCATCGCAGCGGTTATCTGGCATTTGGGCACGACGAGGAAGTAAGTTGCGAGCAGGGAGCGCATCAGATCGCTGATTATTTAAGGCAGCAGGGCGTGCAGCCCGAGTTTGTGCTCGATGAAGGCATGTTTGTCATAGAAAATGCCGTGAATGGGCTTTCCCGCCCTCTGGCTATGATTGGAGTAGCGGAAAAAGGGTACGTTACCCTTACGCTTACCGCTCGGGTAGCGGAGGCTGGGCATTCCTCGATGCCTCCCCGTGCAACGGCGGTAGGCCGGCTGGGCAAAGCTTTGGCACGGCTCGAGGAGCATCCTTTTCCTACCCGTATGGATGGCGTGTTCGGCAATATGCTGGACTACATCGGGCCCGAGATGAGCCCTCTTTATAAAGCGCTCTTCGCCAACCGCTGGCTCACCGCCCCGCTGATTGCCCGGCAACTGAAGCAGGACCCAGCCTCAGCCGCCAGCATTCGCACTACCATGGCCCCGACGATGGTGCGCGGAGGATTCAAGGAAAATGTATTGCCTACTCGTGCTTCCGCCCGGGTCAACTTCCGGATACTGCCGGGAGAAACCGTAGCTTCTGTAGTAGAGCAGGTACGTGAAGTGGTGGCGGATGAGCAAGTACTGGTAGCGGTGTCGGACAAAAGCCGGGCGGATGACCCCTCTCCGGTTTCCCCTGCCAATACCTTCGGTTTTGAACTGATTCAGCGGAGCATACAGGAGGTCTTCCCCGACGCGGTGGTTGCTCCGGCGCTGACCATAGCCATGACTGATAGCCGGCATTATCTGGATTTGACGGATAAGGTGTATCGTTTCCTGCCGATTCGGCTAGACAAATCTGATTTGAGCCGCATCCATGGCATAAACGAGCGGATTGAAATAGAGGGGTACCAGAAAGCCGTGCGTTTTTACCGGCGGTTGCTGCTCAATAGTACGCGCTAGAACTGAGCACGGGAGCGGTGTAATAGCAAAGGCTGTCCAATTGTTCCAGGTTTCCGTAGAATACGTTGAAGTCAACCGGGCCCTCTACTCCACTGATGCGCCCGCGGTTGCCGTACTGCCAGAATTGCCAGTCCCGCCCGCAGGCCAGCGTTGGCTCCCGGTTGTTGTAGCGGGCAATCCAAACCGGGTATTCGTCGAAGTGCCCTGCCAGGTACTTGTTGTAAAATTTGAGGTTGGTGTAGAGGATGGGCTTGGTGCTGTAGCGGATCTCCATCAGGTAGAGCCAGGTGCGCACCCCGGTGATGAGCTGCACCTTGGAGGCGCCGTCCAGCACCTCGACATCGAGCACCGGCGGCAGGTCGCCGTCCTCAAGCTCTACGTTGTTCATGAAATTTCGGGCCTGCAGTTCGGCCGATAAAGATGGGTAGAAGAAGTGATAGGCGCCGCGGTGCAGGCCGATGCGCTCCAGCTCGCCCCAGTTGCGGCAGTACAGGCTGTCGGCAAGCGTGATGCCCTCCGTAGCCTTGACGAAGGCGAAGTGAATGTCCTCGCCGAAGACGGCATCCCAGTTGATGCGCGACTGGTAGTGGGAGACGTCGATACCATGCACTTCATACTGCTCCAGGCGTATAG
>JAJDFU010000276.1 GCA_020528935.1 Saprospiraceae bacterium
GTTTTTTTTTCTTTTGTTTTGTTTTAATTTTGTCGTGTGCCTGCCCGAAGCGGTGCAGATACTTTGGTACCTGGGGCAAAAAATCACCCCAGCATGCCGAACCCTCTGCGCTACACCTTTTTCCGGTGGCTTCTCCTCCTCCCCGTCGCCGGCCGGGGCCAGGTCTATCCCGGCGATGTCAATGCCGACGGGCGCGTGGATCAGTACGATCTGCCGTACCTGGGTTATGCCTTCGGCAGCTTCGGTCCTGCCCGCCCGGACGACGGCTCGGTCTTCGGTCCGCAGAATCTCCTGCTGACCTGGAGCCGGAGTTTCCCCAACGACGGCCCCAACTTCGCCCATGCCGACTGCAACGGCGACGGTCAGGTCAATCTGGTCGATTTCCTGCTGATCCACGCCAACTTCGGACAATCCACACCTACGGCCGATTCGCTTTTTCTTCCGGCGGGTGTGCCCGGCCTGGATCCACCCCTGGCGCTCGAGGCACCGGCCGTCATCTATGCGGCCCCCGGCCAGAGCCTCTCCCTGCCCCTCCTCCTGGGCGATACCGGCGATACCGTCGCCTTCAACGGCCTGGCCTTCAGCCTCCGCTTTCCCCCAGACGAGCTGCAGGTGTCCATCGATTTTTCCGGCAGCTGGATCGCGGACTCGAGCACCCTGTCCCTGGTGCGCACCGACAAGCCGGCCGGCGAGCTGGCCGTGGGACTCACCCGCTTCGGATCGGACCAGCTGGTGGGCAACGGCCCGGTGGCCGCGGTCAACTTCATCGTGGAGGGCGACCTCATCGGGCTGCTGCAAACCCCCGACGACAGCCTGAAGCTGCATGTCGACCTGGAAGAGGTGATGCTGGCCAACGGCGATTTCCAGTTTGAGGGCGTGGTGCCCGGCTCCATCTGCATCGTGGTCAAACATCCCGATGCCCTGACGAACATACCCGAACCCGTATCGCCTCCCCGGATCCGCGTCTTTCCCAATCCGGCCACTCAGGCCGTATGGGTGGACAGCGAGGCCCCCCTGAGACGGGCCGAGTGGATCAGCGCACTCGGCCAAACCGCCGGGGTCCTGCCGCTGGAGGGCAGCCGGTCGCCCCTGCGCCTAAACCGGCCCGGGCCCGGCCTGTACATCCTGCGCCTCACTACTGCAGACAAGCAAACCAGCCTTCATAAGATCATTTTTCACTAAAACACCCACTGCACACATGAAAGCCTTACTCCCACTCCTGCTCGCACTGGCCACCGCCCTGAGCGGCTGGAGCCAGACCTTCACCTTCTCCGGAACGGTGACCTTTGCCGATACCGGCGATCCGGCCCCCTTCTTCGGCATCAGTGCCTTCCTGAGCTCGGCCGATCCCCAAAATGTGTCCGCCCTGACCGAAGCCGACGGAACCTTCGAGATCGTCTTCGACCTGGACAGCACCCATACGGATTCGATCAGCATCTTTTTCTACAACTACATCGATCCCTGCAGCGGTGAATTTTTCCTGGGCGAAGCTTTTCTGCCGGTCGATCAGACCAGCTTCAGCGCCGACATCCAGATCTGCGACGATGTGACGCCCCCGCCCTCCGTCGATACCTGCGAGGCGATCTTCACCGCGGACCAGCAGCCGGGCACCTTTACCGTCGACTTCCAGAACCTGTCCTTTGGCCAACCGCCCATCGACAGCGTGCACTGGGACTTCGGCGACGGCACCACCTCCGGCGACCCCTCCCCCACGGTCAGCCACACCTACCCCAACCAGGGCATCTACCTGGCCAGCCTGACCGTGTTCAGCTCCGCTTCCGGATGCAGCAGCACCCAGCAGGAACTGGTGCCGGTCGTGCCGGTGGACAGCTGCGACTGCGCCCCGTTTCCGCTGGACCCGGTCTGTGCGGAGCTGCCATCCGGCGATACGGTACTGTATGCCAATGCCTGCCTGGCTGCCTGTGCCGGCTTCGACAGCACGGAGGTGTTCGACTGCTTTGGCGGCGATTGTATCTGCCCGGCCGTGTACGACCCCGTGGCTGCGGCCGATACGACGATTTCCGACCAGATCCAGTACTTCAACAATCCCTGCGAAGCGGAATGTGCCGGCTATGATCCTACCGACTACTTCAGCGTGGATACCACCGGCATCGACTGCCCGACCAGCCTCGACCAGGTGTGCGTCGAGTTCAACGGCATCGTCTTTCCCGTGGTCAACGAATGTGTGGCCAACTGGTACGGCTTCGACTCCACGGACTTTGTGGATTGCCTCGCCAACTGCATTTGCCCGCCCGACGGAGATCCCGTCTGCGTGTTCGATTCAACCTTCCTGTTTCAGTTTCCCAGTGCATGCGCAGCACTCTGCGCCGGCTTCGACACGACCGATTTCGTGGACTGCACACCCACTTGTTTTTGTCCTCCGGTGTTCGACCCGGTCTGCGTGACCACCAGCCAGGGCGATACCCTCACCTTCGACAACTTGTGCTGGGCTCAGTGCTTCGGCTTCGACTCCACCGATCTGGTGACCTGCAGCGGATGCTTGTGCCCGGATATCTACGATCCGGTTTGCGTGGACCTTGGCAACGGCAACTTCGAGACCTTCGACAATGCCTGCCTGGCCGCCTGCGAGGGCTTCGACTCCACCGATTTTGTGGATTGTGACTCCGTATTTGACTGCAGCATCTGCCCCACGGTGTTCGATCCGGTCTGCGTAGCTACCGGCGACGGACAACTGTTCTTGTTTTCCAACTTGTGTTTTGCCCAATGCCAGGGCTTTGATTCTACCGAAATCTTTGACTGCTCGGATCTGCCTCTCTGTTTTGCGGATTTCAGTTTTTCGACCGATCCCAACGATCCGCTGACCCTTACCTTCGTGGATAGCTCCTTCGCCAATGCGCAGATCATCGAGTGGGTATGGGATTTCGGCGACGGCAGTACGGCCACCGGCCCGCAGGTGACCCACACCTACGATCAGCCCGGCAACTATTTCGTGACCTTATCCATTGCGGCAGCAGACAGCTGTACCAACTTTGTGACCTACCACGTCGTCGTGGGCGGAGGCGGCACCTTCAACGGTCCGGATTGCTCGGCCATGTTCTCCTTCGAACAGGTGGACTCCGCAGGCGGCAACGGGCTCACCTTCCAATTTGAGGACCTCTCCATGGGCAATCCCGACAGCTGGCAGTGGAATTTCGGCGACGGCAATTCCTCTGCCCTGCAGAACCCCGTACATACCTATGCCGATCCCGGGCTGTATTGGGTGACGCTGACCGTTCAGGATTCGGCCTGTACCGACGAGATGAGCATCCTCATCTTCGCCGGCCCCGACGACGACGGCACCACCGACTGCCAGGCCTTGTTTACCGCCTTTTTTGCGCCGGATTCACTTACGGTCTTTTTCCTTGACCTGTCCAGTGCCAACACCCCCATCGTTTCCTACGCCTGGGACTTCGGCGACGGCAATACCTCCACCGACCAATTCGGCTGGAACACCTACGATGCGGCGGGGACATACAACGTCACCCTCACCATCACCACTGCAGATGGATGTACCAGCACCTTCGAGCTGACGATCGACCTGTCCGATCAGACCATGCAGGGCCGGGCGGCCAACCAGCTCACGGCCACGGAATCCCCGGCATCCCCCGGCGAGCCGTTGCGGCTGTTCCCCAACCCGGTCACCGACCAGCTCCAGCTGGAGTTCGATTTGGACCGGGCCGGCGAAGTGCAGTACCGCATCTTCAACCCGGAAGGCCGGACCCTGCGCAGCCAAAGCCAAACTCTCGGAGCCGGCGCCCAGCGGCTGGAGCTCTCGCTAAGCGACCTGCCCGCCGGTATGTACTTCCTCCAACTGCAGCGCAACGGCCAGCCGACGACCAGGCGCTTTGTAAAACGGTAAGGACCAACCGACTGCACCCTGTTTTCACCCACCCTACGAGAACGGCTCCCCACCCCGGGGGGCTGTTTTTTTATTAGGTGGAATGGTGATTTTTTTAACTAAAAAATCGTGAGGTTGGGCAAGGACATTATCGTAAAGCGATGTTTGTCAGGGCCCAACCTCCCGGTACATGGTAGTGGGTAGGGGGTATATGGACGTCAGCATGCTCTACTACCTACTACCATCTACCAGGTACAACGTGAGGTTCTCACATTCAGCCATTTAACGAACAACTCGACCTCCAACCTCACGTTAAAAAATGGAACTGGACAGAGGCATACAAGGACTCCGGACTAAAGACTAAAGACTAAAGACTCCAGACTAAAGACTCCGGACTAAAGCCTTGAGACTCACCATCCCCTCACGGCCCGGATCAGGAACCAGAGCAGCAAACCCGCCCGGAGCGTCCACAGCGCGGTGCGGATCCAGTTGGAAGTGGCCAGGCGTTGCATAGCAGCCAGATCGGGGGCCTGGGACAGGGCCGTGTGCAGGGGCACCTGAATGAAGAAGGTGGAGGCCCACAGCAGGCCGATCCCGCCGAGATTGACCCACCAAAGCCAGTATTTGGGTTGCACCCACAACAGCAGGACGGCCGTAGCCAGCTCCAGCAGCATGACGGGCGCCACCACGTAAGTGGTGAGCCGGGTGTGGGCCTGCTCGTAGGCCAGAAACTGATCCCCTCCCACTTGCTGGAACAGCGGATAGTGCACTACCTGCACAAACCAGATGAGGCCGGTCATGTACAGGGTGGCACCGAGCTGCAGGGCAAAAAGCCAGGAATATTGCATACGGCCAAAACCACAGGGGCGGCACTTGGTTTATTGCTGCGCAATAAAGTCGGCCACGGCCTGTTGGATATCCGGATTTTTCATCAGCTGGAAATGCCCGTAGCCGTCGCTGGCCAGCAACTCGGCAAAGGGCCAGTGCGCCAGTAGGGACTCCCCTTCGGAAAAGGGCACGGCGGGGTCGCGGCGGTCGCGCACGATCAGGGCCTCCCCGATGCGGCTCTTCAGCCCGAAGTGGTGGGTATAGGCCTCCT
>JAJDFU010000011.1 GCA_020528935.1 Saprospiraceae bacterium
TATAAGGAACCGGCCACTCAGCGACCGGGCCATGGCGTGGTTTCTGAGCGAGGGATTCGACAATCCCTACGGCGCGAGACACTTGCAGCGCAGCCTTCGCAAGGAGCTTTTTCTGCCCGTCGTGCGCATTCTCAATCAATACGATACGGATGAGAAGATCCGTATCGCCGTTGACGTGGACATCCGGCAGGCGCTCACCTTCGAAGTGGAGTCCGATGCCATGCCGCTGGAACAATTCATCGATGAGCTGGAACGCACCTCCCTGGCGGAGTACAGCGGAAAACTCCGCCGAAAGTTCCTGAAATGGCGGTCTCGGCCATCCTGGGAAACCATAGCCAAGGGGTACGAACGCTATACCAGCAAGCTCGAAAAAGGCAGAAAACTCACGGAAAATGAGGCAAAGGATATGAGCCGGTTCAAACAGCTGAACAAGGGGTATCAGGACTTGCTCGGAGAGATCGAGCGACTGGAAGAGTCCCTTATCAAGGCAGTCGCGCTCGGGGCCGAAAGCATTCAGACCGATACCCTGCAACAGCAGCTGGACCAATGGAACAGAAAGTATCTGGAGCTATTGCTGGAAGTGGTGGCGCTGAACCACCCGCAAGAGAACCATTGCAGTTTTTTCCTGGTGGGATCCAGGGTCGATCCGCTCCTGGAGATGTACGATCGCATCTTTGAGGCCAAACAGTTCGAGCGATCCTATTTTTGCTGGTGGCCCAAACGGGCCGGGGAAAACGCCAAAAAGAAGAAGTCCCATTCTGAAGACACCTATGCTTTTTCACCGGCAGCGGACATCGACCAATTGCTTCGACTCATGGAGAAAAAGCCGGATGCCTTTGCCGAAATCCGGTTGAATGGCCCCGGATGCATGATGTATTGCAGCCCGGAATGGGGCGTACATCAGTGGGAAGACAAAAAAGGCAACTACATGTACATCCGCGTGCTGGCCTCTGCCGAACCGGCACCACCGAACTGGTTTTACGCTTTCGACCCCCATCTGATCAAAGAAAACGATATCGCACGCAAGATCACCCCTTCCAGGATCGAACAACCCTCCCCAAATCAAGAAGACAAGTACGATTGGCGGTATGGGGTCAGTGGGAAGAACCACCACGAGGTGTTGAAAGCGCACCTGGACGAAATGTTCGAGCAAGAACTCCTCCGGAGTATCTAGCGAAGCCACGCAGCTTGCCTGCTCAGAGCACGCCCTGCTCGATCATGGCATCCGCCACTTTGACGAAGCCGCCCACGTTTGCACCTTCGAGATAGTCTATGCCTCCGCCTTCTTTTTGGCCGTAGTCTTTGCAGGTGGAGTGGATGCGTTCCATGATGTTGCGCAGGCGAATTTCCACTTCTTCTTCGGACCAGGAAAAACCGGCGTAGTTTTGGGTCATCTCCAGGCCTGAGGTAGCTACTCCGCCGGCATTCGAAGCTTTTCCGGGCGCGTATATGGTCTCGGCCTCCTGGAAGGCAGCAATCGCTTTTTCCGTGCATGGCATATTGGCGCCTTCCGCCACGAGCTTGCAGCCGTTGGCTATGAGCTGCTTGGCCTATTTCTAGTTGAGCACGTTTTGTGTCGCGCCGGGCAGGTCAATGTCACAAGGTATGGACCATGGCCGCCAAGTGGGGCTGTAGATGGGGTTGTGATTCGTCGGAA
>JAJDFU010000010.1 GCA_020528935.1 Saprospiraceae bacterium
CGTGGTCCTCGTGGGCGTCGACCCCATCCCGGTATTTGGGCGCCCACCAGGGGTTGGTCCAGGCCACCGTGACGCCTCCGGGGTTGTCGGGCACCTGGTTGGTGTACAGGCGCGGTTCGAACACCAGTATGACCTAGGAGCCGGGGACACCCAGGAACTTGTGGGGCGAGAAGTAAATGGCATCCAGGTGCTGGGCCTCCTTCGCCGGCCGCATGTCGATGTCGATATACGGGGCCGAGCAGGCAAAGTCCACAAAGCAGAGCCCGTCGTGGCGATGCATCAGTTCGGCAATCTCGTAATAAGGCGTGCTCAGCCCGGTCACGTTCGAACAGGAGGTAATGGCCGCGATCTTCAGCTCGCGACCGGCGTATGCCTGTACCGTTTCTTGCCAGTGCGACAGATCCACCAGGCCGTCTTCACCGGCGGGCACGACCACCACCTCGGCCAGGGTTTCCAGCCAGGAGGTCTGGTTGGAGTGATGCTCCATATGGGTGACGAAAACGACCGGCCGCCGGTCGGGTGGAAGCTGTACCTGGCTGCGGTACTTTTCGTGGATCTTCAGCCCCAGGATGCGCTGAAATTTATTCACCACGCCCGTCATGCCGGAGTTGGAAGAGATCAGCACATCGCTCTCATGGGCACCGACGTGCTCCTTGATGAGGTGCTTGGCCTTGTGGTAGGCCAGCGTCATGGCGCGTCCGGTGACGGTGGTCTCGGTGTGGGTATTCCCCACATAGGGTGCGATCTGCCGGCACAGTCGCTCTTCGATCGGTTGATACAGGCGGCCGCTGGCCGTCCAGTCGGCGTAGAGGATGGGCTTTTCACCGAAGGGCGTCGTAAAGGTTTGCCGGTAGCCGATCGTGCGTTCGCGAAAGGGCTGAAAGAACTTCTCCAGGCTGGTCTTGGTCAGGGTATTCGTACTCATGCGTTTGTGGATTTAAGCCAGGGTTTGCTGCACCTGCTCCTTGGCGCGATGCACCAGGCCGCGGGCCTCATCGGCTGAGGATGCCTCGGCATAGATGCGGATGATGGGCTCGGTATTGGACTTGCGCAGATGCAACCAGCCGTGTTCAAAATCGGCCTTGAGGCCGTCGGTGCGATCCAGTTGGGCCCCGCTGAAGGCTCCTTCCAGTTCGCGGAGGAGGCCGTCCAGGTCCAGGGCGGGGTCCAGGGCGATCTTGTCCTTCACCATCTCGTAATGCGGGTAGGAGCGGCGAAGCTCCGAAAGCGTCTGGCCGGAGGTAGCCAGATGCGAGAGCACCAGAGCGATCCCCACCAGGGCATCGCGCCCGTAGTGCAGATCCGGCAGGATGACGCCTCCGTTGCCTTCCCCGCCAATGACGGCATGAACGTCTTTCATTTTCTCCACTACATTGACCTCGCCCACGGCGCTGGCGTGGTATCTGCCGCCGTGGCGGCGGGTGATGTCGCGCAGGGCGCGCGAGGAGGAGAGGTTGGATACTGCATCGCCGGACTGGCGCGAAAGCACGTAGTCGGCAGCCGCCACCAGGGTGTATTCCTCACCGAAAAAGGCGCCGTCCTCCTGTACGAAGGCCAGGCGATCCACATCGGGATCCACAGCAATGCCCAGCTGGGCGCCCACACTTTTCACCGTATCGCACAGGTCGGTGAGGTGGGCGGGCAAAGGTTCGGGAT
>JAJDFU010000377.1 GCA_020528935.1 Saprospiraceae bacterium
CGCGCCTCTGCTGGAACAGCTGGCCCGGGCATTGCCACAGACGCCGCTGGTCGCAACCAGCGGCAACCGGGGTGGGTATCCCATAGCGGCTTCACCCGAGCAGGCGGAAGCACAACTCGAACGCATCGCCGACGGTTTTTTGCATCACAACCGCGCCATCAGCGTTCCGCAGGACGATTCGGTAGTCCGGGTTTCCGATCGCCACAACCTGCGCATCTGGCTTCGGCGTTCCCGGGGGCTGGCGCCCAATGTGCCCTGGCCGCGTACCTTTGCGGAGCGCGCATCCGCGCTCGCCCTCGGCGCCGATCTGAAATCGGCTTTTGCGCTCTACGATGGTCAGCGGGCCTTCCTCAGCCCCTACCTGGGCGAATTGAGCGATTACGATACCGAACTTCGCTTTGAGGATCAACTGCACAACTTCTTGGAGCTCATGCAGATCAGGCCCGCTCAGCTGCTTGCGGACCTGCATCCGGATTATGCGTCCACGCGCCTGGGGCGCCGGCTGGCCGAAGCGCTCGGACTGCCCCTGGCCGCGGTACAACACCACGTGGCCCACGCCTGTGCCGCCCTGGGCGCAGCGGGCTGGACCGATCCCGGCCGCCGGGCGCTCTGCCTGGCCTGGGACGGCACCGGCCTGGGTGCCGATGGCAACATCTGGGGCAGTGAGGCTTTGCTCTGGGAGCAGGGGCGGTTCGGCCGCATTGCCCATTTGCCCTATGTGCCCCACCTGGCCGGTGACCAGATGGCGCGCCAACCCCGCCTTAGCGCCCTGGCCTTTTTCCCCGAAGCCGATCTGGAGGGCAAGTTTTCCGAAGCGGAATGGGTCCTCTACCAGCGGCTGCGACGCCCCGGTACCACCGCCACTTCCAGTATGGGCCGGCTTTTTGATGCGGTGAGCAGCCTGTTGGGGCTGGCTGACCGGGTCACCTACGAAGGGCAGGCCGCCATGGCGCTCGAGCAATTGGCCCGGCGGGGGGAAGCCATGGGTGCGGCCGGCGAGCCGTTCAGCCGGGAAGCCCATCCGGCGAGCTGGTGGGCGGAAGTCCGGCATGGATTGCTTCACGCCCTTGCTGCCGGTCGGCCGGCGGAGGAAACGGCCTTGCGCTTCCACAGCAGCCTGGCCGCCTGGATCGCTGCCCTGGCCCGGCAAACGGAGGCGGCGGGTGTTTTTCTCAGTGGCGGCGTATTCCAGAACGGCCTGTTGCTGGACCTGGCCGTGGACATGTGCCCAAAAGCATGTACCTTGTATGTAGCACCCGAACTGCCGCCCAACGATGAGCAGATTGCTTACGGCCAACTCATCTGGTGGCTGATGGGGCAGCCCCAACTGCATCTGGATCGACAACCAAAAAGCGCCTGAAGGATGAAATTTCTGAACGAATACCGCTCCCCGGAACTGGTCAAGGCTTATCTGGAAGATATCCGGACGCACCTGACGCGACCCTGGACCATCATGGAGGTGTGCGGCGGCCAGACCCACAGCCTGGTCAAGAACGGCCTGCTGGAGATCTTGCCGGATGAAATCACTATGGTACACGGGCCGGGTTGTCCGGTCTGCGTCACCCCCCTGCATCTCATCGATCAGGCCGTCTGGCTGGCCGAAGAGGAAGGGGTGATCCTTTGTTCATTCGGCGATATGCTTCGCGTGCCGGGCTCCGGCAAGAGCCTGCTGGAGGCCAAGGCCGGGGGTGCCGATGTGCGGGTATTGTATTCCCCGTTGGAGGCCGTCAAGCTCGCCCGGCAGCATCCCGGGCGGGAGGTGGTCTTTTTTGCGGTGGGCTTCGAGACCACGGCCCCGGCCAATGCCCTCAGCGTGATCCAAGGCCGGGAGCTGGGGCTGGACAATTACTCCATACTTACCTCCCACGTGCGGGTCCCGCCGGCCATGCAGGCCGTGCTGGACGATGAAGAGACCACTATACAGGGCTTCCTGGGGGCCGGCCACGTTTGCGCGATCATGGGGCTGGAAGAATACGAACCCATCGTACGGAACTACCAGATCCCGGTGGTGATCACCGGCTTCGAGCCGGCTGACCTGCTGCAGGGCATCAGCATGGTCGTGCGGCAGCTGGAGGGCGGGCAGCACATCCTGGAAAATCAGTACAGCCGGGCCGTTCGCTACCAGGGTAATCCGGCGGCCCGCCGGCTGATCCAGCGCGTTTTTGAAGTGAACGACCGCGAATGGCGCGGCATAGGCACGATCCCCGGCAGCGGCTATCGCCTGCGGCCCGAGTATGCCGCCTTCGATGCGGAGCAGAAGTTTCACCGGCCGCCCGGCCGGGCTTCTGAAAATCCCGAGTGCATAGCCGGTCATGTGCTCAAGGGCATCAAGAAGCCCCATCAATGCCCGCAATTCGGCAAAGGCTGTACGCCTTCCAATCCGCTGGGTGCACCCATGGTCTCCTCGGAAGGGGCCTGTGCGGCCTATTATCATTTTGCTCAAACCGCTGCTGAACTCGATGCCTGATATGCGCGAAGCCAAACTCAAGATGCAACTCCAGTGCCCCATGCCGTCCCTGGATACCGATATCGTCACCCTGGGGCATGGCAGCGGGGGCCTGCTCACCAATCGACTGTTGGATAAAGGGGTTTTTCAACTCTTTCAAAACGAGGCGTTGCAGCGCCGCGAAGACGGTGCCGTGCTCAACCTGCAGGGGGCTACGGCCTTTACGACCGACAGCTTTGTGGTGTCGCCCATTTTCTTTCCGGGAGGCGACATCGGCGAGCTGGCCGTGAACGGCACGATCAACGACCTGGCCATGTGCGGCGCGCGGCCGCAGTATCTTTCGCTCAGCTTCATTCTGGAAGAGGGGCTACCCATTGCGGATTTCTGGAAGGTGCTGGTTTCGGTAAAATTCGCGGCCGAACAGGCCGGGGTGGCGGTGGTAACCGGCGACACCAAGGTCGTGGAGCGAGGCAAGGGCGATCAGGTCTTCATCAACACGACCGGCCTGGGCACCCTGCATCCTCGGGCCAGGCTCGGCATGCCGCAGGTAAGGGCGGGCGATCGCCTGTTGGTGAGTGGTCCTCTGGCCACCCACGGCATGGCCATCATGTCGGTGCGGGAAGGGCTGACCTTCGAAAGTGCGATCGAAAGCGACACGCGCCCCCTGAATGAAGTCGTGTGGCATTGCCTGGAAACCTTCGGCGATGGAGTGCGGCTGTTGCGGGATCCCACCCGGGGCGGCCTGGCCACTGTACTCAACGAATTGGCCCGCGACGGCCGCCTGGGGCTGGAGATCAGCCAGGACCGCATTCCCGTACAGGAATCTGTGGCTGCGGCCTGCGAACTGCTGGGGCTGGATCCGCTCTACGTGGCCAACGAAGGCATTTTCGTGGCCGTGGTGGATGAGCGGGTTGCCGAACCCATGGTAGAAATGCTGCGAAGTAGGCCCGGGAGTTCCGATGCGGCGATCATCGGTGAGGTGGTGAACGAACACGCCGGCCAGGTGGTGCTGCGCAGTGCGATCGGAGGGCGCCGCGTGGTGCAAATGTTGGCCGGCGAACAATTGCCGCGCATTTGTTAGGCATGAACTCCGGGATTTTTTGCATTTTCCTAGAACTAAATGCCCCGCTTCTGGCTTATTTGACCAAGTGAATACCGAAAAAATCGATGCATGGATAAAATTGAATTGCGGGTAGTTGCACTCGCCAACAGTTCGTCACAACCCAGCAGCTTCGTGGTCGTGCTCAAGGAACTGGAAGGGATGCGGCGCTTACCTGTTGTTATTGGAGGATTTGAAGCACAGTCTATTGCAATCGCTGTGGAAGGTATAACCCCCGCACGGCCACTTACGCACGATCTCTTTCGGAATACTATGGATGCCCTGGAAGTGAAACTGCAGGAGGTCGTGATTTCCGACCTCCGGGAAGGCATCTTTTACGGCACCTTGGTGTGCGAGCAGCAAAACGGCGAGATGCTGGAAATGGATGCCCGCACCTCCGATGCCATCGCCCTTGCGGTTCGCTTCGGTTGCCCCATTTTCACCTATCCGTTCATCATGGACCAGGCCGGTATGGTATGGGAGGAGGAAGAGGAGAAAGTGCCTCAACAGGATATTGCGCAGGACGTCCCCCTCAATAAGCTCACCAAACCCCAGCTGGATCAGGCGCTGGACGAAGCCTTGCAGGAAGAAAATTACGAGCGCGCGGCCAAGATCCGCGATGAGATCAAACAGCGCGAATCCGATGCCAATTAGGCAATGAACTTACGCAAGGCACTGCTTCCAACAGCGTCGGAGGCTCATTTTTTCCGGCCGGGCGGCCGGTATTGCCCTCCCCCCGTAGCGTTACACCGGTGCCCCCCTGCCTAACATCATCGAGCAGGCATTAGCGTTCGGGTGCCTTTTTGTACTTTGGCGGCCAAGCCAAATTCTTTTTCCCCGTTATGTTTGAAGCTTCTACCTACCAATCCCGCCGAAAGGCCCTGATGGACCAAATGGACGGCGGTCTCCTTCTTTTCCCGGGCCATGGCGAAAGCCCGAAGAATTTCGCCGCCAATCCCTATCCCTTTCGACACGACAGCGCTTTTCTCTACTTCACCGGCCTGCAAAAGCCCGGCCTGGCCCTTCTGCTGGATGTAGATGAAAGGCGCGAACTCCTTTTCGGGCCCGAAACCGCTCTGGAGGATGTGGTGTGGATGGGCCCTCAGCCCAGCCTGGAGGATTTGGCAGCCTCCGCAGGTATTTCGCATACCGCTCCGGTAGAGGCCTTGTCCAATAACCTTCGGGAAGCCAGGGCGGCCGGCCGAAGCATTCACTTTCTGCCTCCCTATCGGGGCGAAACCGTACTGCAGCTGGGGCGCCTGCTGGGGCGACCGGCCCAGGTGGCGGCCCTGAGCGCCTCCGAGCCTTTGATCCGGTCGGTCGTGGCCCTGATGTCGCACAAGAGCGAGGAGGAGGTCGCTCAGCTGGAAGAAGCTGTGAATACGACTGGCCATATGCACGTCAGTGCAATTCGCAAGGCCAAGACCGGCATGTCCGAAGCCGAACTGGCCG
The DNA here is from genome assembly GCA_020528935.1 of Saprospiraceae bacterium. Lineage (GTDB taxonomy): Bacteria > Bacteroidota > Bacteroidia > Chitinophagales > Saprospiraceae > JAJDFU01. Next base: position 4,998 of record JAJDFU010000377.1, read on the forward strand.
GTCTGGTGGAAGGCATGGCTGTAGCCGAAGGCGGCGGCCTGGCCTACTCCGTTATCCTCACCGTACACGGAGAGGTGCTGCACAATCACCACCACCACAACATCCTGCAACCCGGACAACTGGTGCTGGGCGACTTTGGGGCGGAGACCCCCATGGGGTATGCCGGCGATATCACGCGCACCTTTCCCGTTTCGCCCACCTTTTCGGAACGGCAGAAGGACATTTACCAGCTCGTGCTGGATGCGCAGCTGGCTGCCCTGGAAGCCTTAAAACCCGGCCTGTTGTACCGGGATGTGCACCTGCTGGCCAGCGAGGTCATTGCCCGGGGCCTGATCGACCTGGGGCTGATGAAAGGCCGAGCGGAAGAGGCTGTGGAGGCCGGCGCCCATGCCTTGTTTTTTCCGCATGGCCTCGGTCATCTGATCGGCCTGGACGTGCCCGACATGGAGAGCCTGGGCGAGGATTACGTGGGCTACACGCCGGAGCTGCAACGCAGCAGCCAGTTCGGCCTCAAGTCGCTCCGTTTGGCCCGGGCCCTGGAGCCCGGATTTGCGCTGACCGTGGAGCCCGGGATCTATTTCATTCCGCCCCTGATCGAGCAATGGCGGGCCGAAGGAAGATTCCGCGATTTCATCGCCTACGATGCATTGGAGCCCTACCTGGATTTCGGCGGCATTCGCATTGAGGATGATGTGCTGGTCACGACGGAGGGCTACCGGCTTCTGGGCAATCCCATTCCCAAGACCGTCGCCGACATTGAGCAATTGCGGGCGGAGGGGGCCCATCATTGAGGAAGCTGACGCACCCAGTGCAGGAGCAGCTTCCGCGCCTTTTCGTTGTCGAGGGCCCATCGGGCCAGGTCCAGGTGCCCCTGATCGGGAAAGAGGTGAAAGTGGGTCTGGTCAGCGGCGCCGAGGCGAATTCGTTCCTCTACATAGGGTATGACCGAAGCGGACGGCACCAGACCGTCCTTTTGGCCGTGCAGGCAAAGGAAGGGTATGTCCAAAGCCTGCCGGACCAGCCGGATGGGGTCGGCCCGATCAATTAAACCGGCTTTTCCACCGTTGGTAAGCCGTTTGCGCAGGCCGGGCCAGGGCAGTTCTTCCAGGGTGAGGGGAGCACAAAGGGTAAATACGCCTTTGATCCAGGATTGATTCCAGCCTGCCTGGCCTTGCAGGTCCACATCGGAAGCGAAGAGGCTGGCCAGGTGCCCGCCGGCAGATACCCCGCCAATGATGATCGGTACGGCAGCATCCCGCCAAAGCGCCTGCATGAGCAGGCCGAGATCCTCGCGCATGTGGCCGTAGTGGTGACTGGGCAGCCGCCGAAAAGAGGGCAGGATCACCTCAAAGCCGAGCTGATTGAACACCTGCGCATGATGCCGGAACGACTCCGGCGATCCGAATTGCCAACCGCCACCGTGCAGGAAAACCACGCGCAGGTCGTGCAATCGCTCCGGGGCGGGACGGACCAAATAATACTGCCTCCAGTTCGAACCGTAAAAGCGCTTTTCTTCCGATGCGGCATCGATCTCGCGCTGAGCTACATCCAGCCAGTACAGGGGAATCTCCATCAGCTCCTTGAAAGCATTCCAATAGACCATTTCAAGCGTTTTACAACTCTTCAAGTAAAAAAAGGGTGACCCGAAGTATTCTTTTAATTTTGTATTTCTTCAAAAAAAATAATTAATGCGGTTATTTTTTCTGGTAGCGGTACTCCTTCTTTGGTTTGTTGGATCGTCGTCGGGGCAAGATAGTGAACAGGGAGCACAGCTCCTGCTGCAGCAAGCCTACGGTTTTTTTGAGGCCGAGCAGGCCGACTCCGCCATAGCCCTGTACAACAAGCTGGTGCCCTTCCTGCAGGAAAACAACAAGCCCTATTGGCTGGCTCAGGCCTACCTCTACCTGGGCGAATGCTACCACATGCAGGGCTCCGATTCGCTGGCTCTGGATTATTCCTACCGGAGCAAGGCGGTACTGGAAGAAAACTTCAGGCCGGATACGGTCCTTTTTTACTCCCTGCTTCTTCAAAACCTCGGGGTCTTTCACGGTTATATGGGCGATTTTGACGATCAGATGGATTACTATCGCCGGTCTTTTCGCCAGGCCGAGAAGCGGCACGGCCGGAAGAGCAAGCAGATGGCAGATGCTTACCTCAATCTCGGGGCCGGCCATGGCAGTCGCGGATATTGGGATCGCTGCATTGCGTATACAGATACTTCCCTTCGGATCGCTGAGGAGATCGGCTTTAAGGACGGGGTAAACGATGCCCTGCACAATCTGGCCTATGCCTATGGATTGAAGCGCGACTTTCAGCGCGCCGTGGATTACCAGGAACGAGCGCTGCGGCAGGGCGAATCCCTTCAGATGCAGGCCAAGGGCCTGCACAATCTGGGGTACTGGTACTTCGAACTCGGCAATATAGACCAGGCCATGCAGTCCTTTTACCGGGCCCTGGAGATACGCAAGGAGCACTTTCCGGAAAACCAGCTCAACATCGTCAGTACGAAGCTCGCCCTTTCGGATGTCTTTCACGATGGGGGATACTACGATCGCGCTCTCGTCATACTCGATACCGTAGTGCAGGTGCTCCGGCCCCAGTCCTCGCCATACAGTAAGTACTACCTCCAGTCGGCCCTGAACAAAAAGGCGGGCATATACATCAAGACCCGGCAATTCGAACGCGCCAGGTCCACGGCTCGCCAGGCCATCTTGGTCGACAATCCCAGCCCCGCCGTAACCTCCAGCAGCTACATCATGCTGGCTGCTGCCGAAAGCAACATGGGGCAATACGAAGAGGCTCTGAACCACTTGCAGGTGGCCCTGAACATCGTCCTGCCGGACTTCGACAGTACGGACCCCGAAGACAACCCCACCGTCAAAGAGGCCGCAGAACGGGAAAATGCACTCGACGCCCTGCATGCAAAAGGAGCGATCCTGTACCTGATGGGGCTGGACCGCCCGGATGACCTTTCTTTGCTCAAGCGGTCTTTGAAGGTCTACGAGCTGCAGGATAGCATCATCCACCAAATGCGCCTGCAATTCCAATATCCCCGCTCCAAGGAGGCCCTGTTCAAAGGGACGCGCCCGATGTATTCGGCGGCCATGCGCACGTGTAACGCCTTGTACCGGCGCACCGGCGATCCGCTTTACCTGGACCTGGCGTTCCAGTATTCGGAGAAGAACAAGGGGCAGCTGGTTGCTGAAAACCTCAACGATCTGTACGTGCGCAAATTCGCCCGCGTGGACAACCGGCTCATCGAGGAAGAACGCAAGCTGCTGAGCGATATCGAATTCTATCAGCAGGAGCTTCAGGTAGCGGAGTACTACTACGGCGCCGAGCGGGCAGCCGAACTCGCCGAAGCGCTGGGGCAGGCCAGGATGCGGCTCAAAGAGCTCTGGAGCGAGCTGGAGGACCGGCATCCGGATTACTACAAGATTCGGCATGCCTTCGATGTAGAAGGCCTGCAGGCCATGCAGGACCGCGTGTTGGAGGCAGAAGAGACCCTGCTCGAATTTTTCCTGGGCGACACCTCCCTGTACATCGTGGTCGTGGACCGGGAAGGTGCGGACTTTGTGCAACGCCCCTTACCGGCCTCCTTTGAGCGGGATGTCATCCGGTTTCGCGAAGCTATACTGAAACAGGAGGACGCCTACTGGCAGCTGGGGCATTATCTGTACCGGCAATTGGTAGAGCCCGTCGCTCATTTGCTGAAGGGCGATAAGCTCTGTATCGTCACCGACGGGGTTCTGGGCTATATTCCGTTCGAGGCCTTGCTCGTGCGGCCTGTGGAAAGCGACAATGCGGCTTCGCTTCGCGATCAGCCGTTCCTGATGATGGATTACCGGATCCGCTATTTGATTTCGGGTCAGGTGGCGCTCCAGGCCCAGCAGCGCAAGCAAACGGCAGCCGCTAAGTCCGGAATACTGGCTATGGCGCCCGCCTTTGACGGGGGCGTAGTGGAAGGCGCCTCACGAGACGGGGACGAGCAAATCGCCTTGCCCCGACTGGACGGCGCCATTAAAGAAGTTGCCGGCCTCAAGCGGCGCTTCGCCGGGCTTTTCCTGCAAAATCACCGCGCTACGGAAAAGGCCTTCAGGGATTTTGCGCCCCACTACTCGGTGTTGCACATTGCCACCCACACCCTGGTCGAGGATCAGTTTCCCTCTTTTTCCCGCCTGCTGTTCAACCGGGGCAGCGATCCGGCCTTCGACGGGCAGCTCAAAGCCTACGAGATCTACGGCATGCCGCTGGAAGCGGATCTGATCACCCTCAGTGCCTGCAATACGGGCTATGGCGCCATTAAGGAAGGAGAAGGCATTTACAGCCTGGGCCGGGCTTTTGCCTATGCCGGGGCTTCCAATCTCGTAATGACCCTCTGGCCGGTTAAAGACAAGACCACGGCTTTTCTGGTGGAGCGTTTTTACAACAATCTAGCGAAGGGCATGGGCAAGGCCGATGCCTTGCAGGAAGCCAAGGCGCACTATCTGGCGGAATATCCAAGTACCCTTTTGGTGCATCCCTACTATTGGGCGGGCTATCTCTACATGGGGGATAACCGGCCCGTCGACCTCCGGAAAAAAAGAACCTTGCTGGGAATCCCGCTGGACGTATTCCTCCCGGCCCTGCTGGGCCTGCTGTTCGTCCTGATCCTGGTGTGGCGGTTTGTTAGTCCATCTCGCTCCTGAGCGCGGCAGCTTCCCGCTGGTAATCACCCGGCGAGCGGGCGAGTTCTTCCAGCTTTTGTTTGGCCAGATCGATTTGCTCATCGGCCAAATAGCTCAGGGCCAGATACCAGGTCGCGGCGCGGGCAATGGGCGAATCCGGCTCGAGCTGCTCAGCCGTCCTTTGCAGGTGATGGGCTGCTTTTCGGGCTTGCTTCGCACCCAGGTGACTGATGCCCTGATAGAGGGTTGTGACCGGATCGGCCGTATCGATGGATGAAAAGGCTTCCAAGGCTTGTTCGTAGGCCCCCGCTTCATAGAGCGCAAAGGCCCGTTCGCGCAGATCTCCCGAAACCGAACCTTCGGATGCCCCCCGCACGCCCACACCGGCTCCTGCGACCGGCAGCGGGTCGAAGGCGCGGTAGGCCAGTTGGTCTGCACGGGGTTCGCGCAGCCATGTAAAAAGGACCAATAATGCCAGGGAAGCGGCGATCCCCAAGGGAAGGAGCAAGCTGATCCGCCGGGCGGGCCGCCGCCGGGCGAGCTTTTCGTCCATGCGCTTATTCAAGCCGGAAAGCAGCTGCCGTGCCCGGTTCGGGTCGCGCAGCTGTCGGTACCCTTGCCGGGCGTGCAGGGAAAAGGCATCGGGCTCCGGGTCTTTCCATAGGGCGGACCATTTCTCCTGGACCCCCTTAGCCTCTTCATCGGTGTGCTTTCGGTTTTTTGACATGGGATGTTTCAGTTAATCCATCTGTTCCAGGGATTCACTGAGGATGTTTCTCAGCCTCCGTTTGCCGTTTTGAATGTGGCTTTTGATCTCGTTGGCAGTATAGGTCGACTTTCGCTCGATCTCTTTGTAACTCAACCCTTTGAAATAAAAAAGTACAATGCAGGTTCGCTGTCCTTCATTGAGCTCTTCTACAGCTTCGCAAAGGCGATCCAAAACGGCCTCTCGATAGAGAAGAGTACCCAGCTCCTCTTTTTCCACAAATAAATTGCCGTCAAATTCACCGGTGGACAGTTCGCGCCGGCCGAGTTGCTTTTGCAGGTATTTGATGCAATAATTGCGCGTGACCTGGTAGATCCAGGAATTGAAGTTTTTCACTTCGTAATTGCGGCCGTTTTCCAGCAGGTTGACGAAAATGTCCATGGCGGCGTCCTGGCTGTCGCCTTCATCCTTGAGGTAGAAGAGGCAGACGCCCAGCACCTTGTGGTCGTAGCGGCGGTATAGCTGGCCAACATAGGCAGGATCTCCCGTGCGTTTGTACTTCGCCAGGAGTTCCTCATCGGTATGCGAAGGCTTCGGACCCTGAAATGGATTGGACAAAACGCCTATCATTCGTGTTTAAATAAAAAACAGCCTTAAAGCTTGCTTGGATTTCACCTTTTGAGCTGTTCCTGCAAATTTTATTCTGAGTTGCGTTGCTCCCCATTCCAGGCCACATCGCGCCTTGCTCAGAATAAAATTTGGCTGCATTCGCGACAGAAGCGAAATCCCAACAAGCTCTCATGCGGCTCTAAAAAATAAAATAGCTTGCGACTTTTTATTTTTTAAACGGTACTACAAGCAAAAGTAACGAAAAGAAAAGGCAGGCAGGCAGAATCGCACGATCAATTCCGCGGCATTCGCCTGAAAAAAACAAAGCCGTTACGCTCGCCTATTTCCTCCAACCCTTCCATTTGCCGCAGGGGGGCGGCCCGGTGTATTTTAGTGGAGAGGTACACCGGCCGGTCGATATCCCCTTCCAGCAGATGCTGATGGCAGCCTTCTTCCTCAAAACAGGCCCGGCCGGCCTGCAGGGGTCTGCCGTAAAAGAGGTGTACGTAGGAGCGGTAGCCGTAAGTCATGAGGTGAACATCGCGCCCGGCCTTGTCCTCGAAAAACTCCACGGCAGCCCGCTGCGAGTAGGTTTCGATGCGACCGATGAAAAAATAGAGGCTGAGCATGATAAAGACCGGGATGCCGCCCAGGAGCAGCTGAAAACCACGGATAAACCGCTGGCGGTTGAACAGCCAAAGGCTGCCCAGCAGGAGGCCGGCCAGCAACAGGCCCGGCAGGGCTTCCAGGCCGGTCCAGCGCACGTCGGCCTCCAGGTTGGCCTGGGCAAAAGGGTCGTTTTTGAACAGGGGCACCAACAGCTCGATGTGTTGCCCGACGAATGGAAGGGCGACGATCAGTAGGGCGTACACCAGGCCCAACCCCACCAGCAGGCCTTTCATCCACCGGGCCATGGGCAGCTCGCCGCGAATGATCTTTTCGGCCACCAGGGCGGCCAGATAGGTGAGCGGGAAATAACACATGGAGGAATAATGGACGATCTTGGACTGGACAATGGTGAACAGGATGAGCACCACCCAGAACAAAAACTTCATCCAGCTGCGAAAATCGCGCAGGTGATCGTGTGCTTCGGGGGGCATGCGAAAAAAAGCGCGAAGCGCAAACAGGGAGGCCGGAAACACCCCCAGCAGGAGCACGGCAAAGTGATAGCCGGGAAAGCCCCTGTGGCCGGCATCCGGGGTGCTGAACAGGCGGTACTGATACCGGGTGAACTCCTGCACAAACCAGGGCCCGTTCTTCCAGGTCTCCAGCCCAAACCAGGTGAGCATCACCAGCAGGGCCGCCAGGGTGAAAAACAGGAATTGCGGCCCATTCACGTAAAAGCGAAAGCGCTGATACACCCAGTAGGCGAAGAAAGTGAGTGCAGCGCTGAGGTAGGCCACCGGTCCCTTGTGGAGTATCCCCCTACCGTTAAAAAAGCCGCCCAGAAACAGAAAGACCAATGCCGGATACTTCAGGGAAATGCCCCGGAGACGCTCCTTTTTCCAGAAAACCAAAATAAAGAATAGAAT
>JAJDFU010000287.1 GCA_020528935.1 Saprospiraceae bacterium
CGCTCACGGTGACCGCTTCCGGTGGCGTACCGGGCTATACATACACCTGGTCCGACGGCAGCACAGGACCTACAGCCGAAGGCCTGGCCGCCGGCACCTATCTGGTGTCCGTCACCGATGCCAACGACTGCCTCCACATCGACACGGCCGAGGTGCTGGAGCCCAACCCGGTCTCCATTGAGCTGGACATCCGCGACGTGACCTGTTTCGGCGGTACGGACGGCATCATCTCCATCGAGGCCGAAGGGGGCACTCCGCCCTACCGCTACAGCCTGAACAATCAAGACTACAGCGGCGCCAACGCCATGCTTGCACTTCCCGCCGACGACTACAGCATTTTTGTACGCGATAGCGAGGACTGCGTGTTCACTGCCTCCGGTACGGTGACCCAGCCACTACCCCTGGAGGTGGACGCCGGACCTCCAGTCGTTGCCATCGCCCTGGGCGATACGGCCCAGCTGAACGGGCAAGTGCTGCAGGCCCAGGGCATGGCCGACCTGTTCTGGGAAGCGCCTTATGACGGCACCCTGTCTTGCACGGCCTGCCCCGATCCACTGGCCTTTCCCCAGAACACCCTCACCTACACCCTCACCGCCACGGATGAAGCCGGCTGCGAAGGAACGGACCGAGTGCAGGTGCGGGTGGAAAAGGACCGAACCCTGCTGGTGCCTACGGGCTTCTCGCCCAACGGGGACGGCACCAACGACCGCCTGCTCGTTCATGGCCGCGAAGGTACCCGCGTGCTGCAGTTTCGCATCTACAACCGTTGGGGGGAGTTGTTGTACCAGGACGGCGAATTCGAAGTGAACGATCCCAGCCGCGGCTGGGACGGCACCTTCCGGGGCGAGCCCGTGCATGCCGATGTGTACCTCTGGCGGGTCGAAGCCGAATACATTGACGGCGTACAGGAGGCCTTCCAGGGGCAGACGACCCTGGTCCGGTAAACGAGCAGTCCCGGAGCTACCGGGAGCTGTAATTTTGTGCGGAGCCCGGTTGCGGCTCCCGATGGCCCAAAAACGCGATGATGATCCAACGTTTACTGTTCTTCACCATGATCTCGCTACTGGCCGCGACGGAGAGCCGGGCCCAGGATCCGCGCTGGTCGCAGTTTTACGCCAACCCCCTGCAGATGAACCCGGCCCAGATCGGGCTGTTTGAGGGGCGCTTCCGGGCCGTGGCCAACTACCGCGAGTTGTACACGGCCATCCTGGCCGATCGCCCTTTCCGGACCATGTCGGCCAGCTTCGACATGCGGCACCAGGTGCTGCGCTACGATTACCTGGGCTGGGGGCTGGCCGTGGAGCACGACCAGGTAGGCGATGCCCGCTTCAATCGCGTGAAGGCCAACGGGGGCTTGTCCTACCTCAAGCGCATCGGCGGCAGCAATCGCTACCGCTCGGACGAGCAGTTCCTCATCGCCGGTGCCCAGGTGGGCATCGGCCAGCGCGGCTTCGACTGGGAGCAGCTCTGGTTCAGCCAGCAGTTCGACCTCGCCACCGCCACCGTGGATTTCGAGGCGGCCAGCGGCGAAAATACGGACCGCAGCCGCTCCAACCTCTACCTCGACTTCAATGCCGGGCTGATGTACTACGCCCTCTTCGGCGAGCACAGCAGCCTATACGCCGGCGCGGCCCTGCACCACATCAACCAGCCCAACATTTCCATCATCGACGAGGATGAGGACCAGCTTCACTGGAAATGGGTGGGCCAGCTGGGCGGCGAGCTGCCCCTGGGCAATCAGGGCCTCAGCCTGCTGCCGGCAGCTGCCGTCATCCTTCAAAACACCTCCATGAGCCTGAGCACCGGGGCCAATGTGCGTTATTCCAATCGGGAGTGGCGCGAGCTCGCCATCCGCCTCGGCGCCTGGGGCCACCTGGCCAACCAGCTCGACAGTGGCATTGCCCTGGATGCATTGGTTTTCACCTTTGTGCTGGAGCTGGAGCGCTTCCAACTGGGCCTCAGCTACGACATCACAACCTCTACCCTCACTGCCGCCAATAACGCTCGCGGTGCCTTTGAATTCTCCCTTATCTATATACACCCCAGCAAAGAACGGGTACGCACGCGCTGTCCGCGGTTTTAGGAGGGGGTAAAAAGGGGGCCGCCCCACTACGCCTTTTCGGGCTTCGGCAGGCACAGTAAGATATCCGGGAACCGCAGCCTGAACGTTCACCCCAACTGCGCCAGGGCTTCCTCCAGATTCTTGATCTTGGATTGGCCGTCGGCCAGCTTCTTGCGTTCCTTTTCTACTACAGGGGCCGGGGCGTTCTGCACGAAGCGCTCGTTGTTCAGCTTTTTTTCTACGGAAGCCACGAAGCCGCGGTAGCGCTCCAGCTCTTTGTTCAGCTTCTGGCGCTCTTCCTCCACATCAATGGCCTGATCCAGAATGACGAAAAACTTCTGCGTACCGGCCAGAAAGGAGATGGGGTTGTCCAGGTCCTCGGCCGGGGACGTTTCCAGAGAGGTGAGGTTGGCCATCTTGCGGATCATGGCCGGCAGGCCGGCCAGCTGCAGTAGGGCATCGGCCTGTTCGCCGGGCTGCAGGTACACCGCCAGGGGCTCTTTCATTTTCAGGCCGTACTTGTTGCGCACATCGCGAATATTGCTCACGGCCTGCTTGGCCAGCTCCACCTGTTGCAGGAAGCGATCCTGCGTGGCCCCGGCCTGCGGCCAGGCACTCACCACGCAGTCGTCGCCGGGCTGCCGCTCGCGCAGCTGGTGCCAGATCTCTTCGGTGACGAAGGGCATGTAGGGATGCAGCAGGGTCATCAGCTGCTCGAAAAGGCGCAGCGTAGCATCCAGCGTGGGCCGGTCGATGGGCTGCCCATAGTCGGGCTTGATCATCTCCAGGTACCAGGAACAGAAGTCGTCCCAGATGAGCTTGTAGAGGTTCATCAGGGCCTCGGACAGGCGGTACTGCCCGAAGAGCTCGTGCAGGGCGGCCACCTCCTGGCTCACCCGTTGCTCCATCCACTGCACGGCCAGCCGGTGGATGGGGTCCGGCTCCGCCTCGGTCACCGTCCAGCCCTTGATAAGGCGCAGGGCATTCCACATCTTGTTGCAGAAGTTGCGCCCCTGCTCGCACAGCTTACTCTGGTTGAGGATGCCGTCCGTTTCGGGATCGAAGGGCGCATCGAAGATGATGTCGTTGCCCGCCGCCGAACTGGAGAGCATGCCGAAGCGCACGCCGTCGGCACCGTAGATGTCGATCAGCTCCAGGGCATCCGGGGAGTTGCCCAGCGACTTGCTCATCTTGCGGCGCTTGTTGTCGCGCACCATGCCGGTGAAGTACACGTCATAGAAGGGCTGCACGCCTTTTTGGGCCGCTACCTCCTCGCCCAGCAGCTCGCCGGCCCACTCGTAGCCGGCCATGATCATGCGGGCCACCCACAGGAAGATGATATCCCAGGCCGTGACCAGCACCTGCGTGGGATAGTAATAGCGCAGCTCGGTGGGGTCCTCGAAGCCGTCGAAGACGGTGATGGGCCACAACCAGGAAGAGAACCAGGTGTCGGCTACGTCCTCGTCCTGGCGCAGCTCGTCCGGGCGCAGGTCCGGATTGCCGGTGGCCTCGCGGGCCTGGGCCAGGGCCTCCTCTGCCGTTTCGGCCACGAAGATGTGGGTCTCTTCGCCAAAGGGCTCGGCCTGGAGGTACCAGGCCGGAATGCGCTGCCCCCACCACAGCTGGCGGGAGATGCACCAGTCGCGGATGTTGTCCTCGTGCAGCCAGCTCTCGAACATATTGATGAAGTGCTCGGGGAAAAAGCGCACCTCGCCGCTCTTCACCGCATGGAGGGCAGTAGCTGCGGCTTCCTTCATGTCCATAAACCACTGCAGGGTGAGACGCGGCTCCACCACGGCATCGGTTCGCTCGCTGCGGCCGATCTTGGTGCGGTAGTCCTCCAGCTTCACCAGCTGGCCGCTCGCCTCCAGCAGCTTGCGGATCTTTCGGCGCGCCTCGAAGCGGTCCTCGCCCACCAGGATCTGGGCCTGCTCGTTGAGCCTGCCGTCGGGCGTGAGAATGTCGATCACCTCCAGCTCGTGACGCTGGCCGATGTCGTAGTCGTTCTGATCGTGAGCCGGGGTCACCTTGAGGGCGCCGGTGCCGAACTCCAGGTCCACGTAGCTGTCGGCGATGATGGGAATGGGCCGGTCGATGAGGGGAATGAGGGCCTTCTTCCCGATGAGGTGGCGGTAGCGCTCATCCTCGGGATGCACGGCAATGGCCGTATCGGCCATGATGGTCTCCGGGCGCTGGGTGGCAATGATGAGGCCCTGCTCCGGGTCGTCCTGCAGCGGGTAGCGAATGTGGAAAAGCTGGGCGTTCTCCTCCCGGTACAGCACTTCTTCGTTGGAGAGCACCGTCTGAGCCTCGGGATCCCAGTTGGTCATGCGCAGGCCGCGATAGATCTTGCCCTTGCGGTACAGGTCCACAAAGACGCGGATGACCGCGCGCGAGAGCTCGGGCTCCATGGTGAAGCGGGTGCGCTTCCAGTCGCAGGAAGCCCCCAGCTTGCGCAGCTGCTGCAGGATGATGCCGCCGTACTCCTCCTTCCAGGCAAAGGCGTGCTCCAGGAACTGCTCCCTGCTGATGTCGGCCTTGCGAATGCCCTGTTCGCGAAGCATCCTAACCACCTTGGCCTCCGTAGCAATAGAGGCGTGGTCGGTGCCCGGCACCCAGCAGGCGTTCTTGCCCTGCAGGCGCGCCTTGCGGATGAGGATGTCCTGCACGGTATTGTTGAGCATGTGGCCCATGTGCAGCACGCCGGTCACATTGGGCGGCGGGATCACGATGGTGTAGGGATCGCGCTCGTCGGGCTCGGAGTGAAAATAGTCCTGGTCCAGCCAGTGCTGGTACCACTTCGCCTCCACCTCCTGAGGCGTGTATCGGGTGGATAAGGTCAT